>DATHEN010001334.1:0-7327 GCA_035318565.1 Polyangiaceae bacterium | reverse complement strand
CAAGCCCCAGGGTGCGCGCCGAAGCAGCGCTCTCCCTGACGCGGCTCGGCGCACTCGAGACCGTCGAGCTCGCGCGCCATTGGCTGAAGAAATCCGACGATCCGGAGCTCGTCCGGGCCGGCACTGAGATTCTGGCGCTGGCGCGTGCCGACGAATGGCCCGACGCGATCACGAGATTGCTGCTCCAGCGCGAGACGCGCGCGGTCGGACTCACGCTCGCCCTCGCTGCCCCACACCCGCGCCTGGTAGCGGCGCTGGGCGGGCTGCTCACCGATCGCAACAGCGACACGACGCTGGTGCTCTCCGCGCTCGGTCGCGCCTCGAGCGCAGAGGCGGCGCGCCTGCTCGGGCGCGAGCTCTTGCGACCGGAGCATGCTTCGGCTGCCGCATACGCGCTGGCGCTGATGGAAGACTCGACCGCTTTGGTCGAGCTCGAACAGGCACTGGCCAAAACGAGCCCGCGCGCACTGGCCGCTCGTGCGCTGGTCGTACGCGAGTTCCGCTTGCGGGCATCTTCAGGCGATCTGGAGGACACACTCGAAGAGCTGCTGAAGGCACGGAGCGCGGACGACCGCGCCGCCGGTGCCTGGGGCTTGGCCACCCTGGATCCAGCGCGCGCGCGGGCATTGCTGAAGGCACGCGATCCGATCGTCGTGCGCGCCGCGGCGCGCGCCGGACTGCGGGGAGACGCGGCAAAAGCCGCCGCTATGCGCTTGATCGACGAGCGTGACCCGCTCACGCGCGCGGCGCTCGCCGTCTGCCTGGTGGACGGCAGCGCAGCGGATCTCGTGCCGACCCGCAACCTGGAGATGTTGCTCGCGGAGGTGCCCGGAGCGGCGCCCCTCGTGGTTCGCGCGCTGGCGCAACGCGACAGCCTCGAGCAACGGCCGCGCATCGAGCAGCTGCTAGCCAGCCCGGAAACGGCACTGCGCGCCCACGTCGCGCTCGGGCTCGGCGAAAGCAGGAGCCCGAGCGCCGTGGGACTCCTCGAGCGCAGTTACGCATTCGAGGCCTCGGCCGAAGTGCGGCGTGCCATTATCGTGGCGTTGAGCAAGAGGACCGAAAGCACTCGTCTGCGCACGCTCCGGCTGGCAGCCACGCTCGACGGCGACGCCGCCACGCGTGAAAGTGCACGGCTGGCGCTCTCGGGCCAGAGACTCACATTCTCCGGCGGCGGTACGTTCTGGCTGCGCGTGGCGTCCAGCGAAGGCGCGGGCAGCGCCGGGCGCGTGGTAGAGGTTGGAACTCCGAGCGGCCTGGTCTTGCCGGCGGTCTCCGATCCCAGCGGCATCGTGGCATTCACGGACCTGCCCGAGGGCCCCCTGACGCTCCGACTTGCCGACGCGCCCCATTCCAACAACGCTTGGAGTCCATGACCTCGGCCCAAGTCCAGAGCTCGCCGCCGGAGACCGCCGCACTCTCGTTCGAGGATGCCCTGAAACGTCTCGGCAAAATCGTCGAACAGCTCGAGAGCGGTACGCTGCCGCTCGAGGAGTCTCTGCTCCTGTTCGAAGAGGGCGTCCGCCTGGCGCGCGCTTCCCAGGCGCGTCTGGACTCGGCCGAGCGCCGCGTCGAAGAGCTCCTGACCGTCGACAACGATGGCAATCCGGTAGTGCGCGAGCTGCACTCACCCGAGGTGAAGGCCTAAAGCGACATGCAGCCAAGAACCGTCACATCGGCTGCGGCGTTGCTGATCGGCAACGAGCTATTGAGCGGCAAGGTGCACGAAAGCAACCTGATCGAGCTGGCGCGCGCGCTGCGGGCGCTCGGCGTACGGCTCGAGCGCGTGGTGATGATCCCGGACGAGATCGACGTGATCGCCCGTGAAGCCCGCGCCTTGAGCGACGCATTCGACGTGGTATTCACGAGCGGCGGCGTCGGCCCGACTCACGACGACGTGACCATCGATGGGCTCGCGAGAGCCTTCGATGTACGAGCTTTGATCGATCCGACCATGGAAGCTCTGCTGCGCAACGCCTACGGAGAGCGCTGCACCGATGGGCATCTGCGCATGGCCCTGGTTCCCGAAGGCGCCGAGCTGAAGACCACGCCCGAAGTGCTGTGGCCGACGGTCGTCATCAAGAACATCTGGGTGCTGCCCGGCGTTCCCGAAATCTTTCGCATGAAGCTGGCGGTCGTGCGCTCCTGGCTGCGCGGCCCGGAGCCTTTCATCTCGCGCGCGGTGTTCACCAAGCTCGACGAAGCCGACCTCAAGCCGCTGCTGGACCGCATCGTGACCGAACACCCGGACGTCGAGGTCGGCTCGTACCCCAAATGGTTCGATCCGACCTACAAGACGAAGTTGACCTTCGACTCGCGCAGCGAACTGAAAGTGCGAGACGCCGTCGATAGCTTCGTCGCGCTGCTTCCGAAGGGCGAGCCGCAGCGCGTCGAGTGAGCCTCGCCGGCCTGCGCCGGCACGTCGCCACTCCATTTACGGATTTTGCCGTGGCAGCTGTAAGGCATGCTTCCTGCTGAGTTGCTCGCCCATGGTCTCCGCTCTACCCGGGTTGCGCGCGACTCCCGACGCGCGTGAGCGCGCCCTAGTTTTCGGGACGAGCGCGCTTTCGGACGCAGATCTGCTCGCCATCGTGCTCGGCACCGGAGCCGGCGGTGAGTCTGCCTTCGCCATGGCAGCGGCGGTGCTGCTCGAATGCGGCGGCCTCGTGGGTCTGGGACGGCTCGGCCCTCACGGGCTGGCGATCCGCCGCGGAATCGGCCCGGCCAAAGCCGCGCGGGTGGCCGCCGCGCTCGAGCTCGGCCGCCGCACCACCCTAGCCTCACTTCACGAAGAGCGGGCCGTCGTCGGCTGCTTCGATTCCGTCGCGCGTTGGGCGGAGCCGCGCCTTTCCTGTCTGGATCACGAGGAAGTGTGGCTGCTCGGTCTGGATGGTCGTAACGGCCTCAAATCCGCCCAGCGCGTCGCTCAAGGCGGGCTGCATGGCTGTGCCCTGGTCGCTCGCGACGTGCTGCGTCCCGCCGTACGGGACGCCTCGAGCGCAATCGTTCTGGTGCACAATCATCCGAGCGGGGATCCACGCCCCAGCCCCGAAGACGTCGCCATGACACGCGAGATCGCGCGCGCCAGCGAGCTCGTCGGCGTTCCGCTCCTGGATCACGTGATCGTCGCCCGCGGTGGGGCAACCAGCCTGCTGGAGCTCGGTGTCCTCGAGTGCACGCCGGACCCGCAGAGCTGACTCGAAGGGCTACCTTCGCCTACACGAGAGTACTCGGCAGAGTGCGCTCGGCTCCGTCGTTCTGGCAGAGGTCTTCGGCTTCAGAGTATTCTGCCCCGACAATGAGCGGGAGCGACGGCATTCAGTTCGCAGCGCTGACGGATGTTGGCAAGCAGCGCGACCACAACGAGGACAACTTCCTCGTCGATAAAAAGCTCGGATTATTCGTGGTGTGTGACGGCATGGGCGGTCACGCTGCCGGCGAAGTCGCCAGCGCCATGACCGTGCGTACCCTGCACGACGAGGTAAAACGCGAGTGGGAGCTCGTGTCCGACTACGTGGAGGGCAAGAGCGGCGCTTCCAAGGTCAGCAAACGCGACATCCTGAACATGCTGGAGTTCGCGGTGAACCGCGCTTCCAGCAAGGTTCACGCCGAAGCCGTCAAGGATTCGAGCAAGCGCGGCATGGGCACCACCCTGGTGGCGGTGCTGATCGCGGGCGGTCAGGCGTTCATCATCTACGTCGGAGACAGCCGAATTTACCTGCTGCGCGACGGCGTGCTCGAACAGCTCACGGAAGACCACACGGTTTACAACGAGCTCGTCAAGCGCAAGAAGCTGCCGCGCGAGCAAATCGAGAAGCTCGCGCCCAAAAACGCCATCACCCGCGCGGTGGGCGTCTACGAGCACGCGGAGCCCGACACCCTGGTCCTCGACATCATAGCCGGGGATCGGCTGCTCCTCTGCACGGACGGCCTCAGCGGCTATTTCGAAGAAGACCTGGAGACCCTCGGCCAGCACCTGTCCAATCCGGACGCGGACATCGCAGCGCGCGCGCTGATCGACGCCGCCAACGAGCAGGGCGGCAAGGACAACATCACCACCGTGATCGTGACGGTGGGAGACGTCGCGAGTCGCGACGAAAAGCGCGCCGAACGGCAGAAGCTCAAGCGCGAAATCCTGGGCGGCATGCCACTGTTCCGACCCCTGAACGACCGCGAAATCCTGCGAGTTTTGCAGGTCACGGACGTGGTGCCCTTCAAAGACGGAGACAACGTCATCGAGGAGGGCGACCGCGGCGAGGAGCTGTACATCGTCTTGAGCGGCAAGGCTCGGGTCGTGCGCGGGGAGGCGCAGATTGCCACACTGCAGCCGGGCGACCACTTCGGCGAGATGGCGCTGGTGCGCAGTCAGCCCCGCTCCGCGAGCGTGATCAGTGACGGCGTCAGCGAAGTGATGATCGTGCGGCGCTCGGATTTCTTCGAAATTCTGCGCAAGGAACACCAGCTCGCGGTCAAGCTACTGTGGCAGTTTCTGGGCGTCCTGGCCGATCGGCTCGCCGACACGAGCCGCGAGCTCGGCGCCGCGCGCGAAGAGCTAGCCGCTGAGGACATCACGGCGGAGATCTTCGATCTGGACGAGGACGAGGAACGCGAAACGCTGGTCATTCCTCCACCGCCACCCTCCTTGCGTCAGACCCGGTGAAGCGCCTCTTTCGCTATCGGGTCTGGGCGGCGCTGCTTCTGGCCGCGCTGCCGGCCTGCAATTCGAAATCAAAGCCAGCCATTGATTCGGCGGCGGGAACGGCGGGTGCTGCGAGCAGCACGCCGAGCGCTGCTTCGGCGCGCTTTGCGCCGCCCGGCGCCCCGCCGCACGCTCACGCACTCGCGCCGCAAGCGGCGCGCGGCTGCCGCATCATCGCGCTCGAGGGTGAGATCGAGCTCGGCGGTGGCAAGCTCAAACAGGGCAGCTGGGTAGACGGGCAAAGCTTCATGACGTTGTCGGATGCCGCTCGCGTGGTCGTCAAACACCCGAGCAGCGCTCGCGAGCTGACCGTGACGGGCCCTGCGCGTGTTCGGCTCTGCGCACAGGGGGAGGAAGAGGTCGTGCTCTCCAAAGGCACCTTGCGAACCACGGCGGGGCCCGGCGCACGACCTGGCGCACAGGTGCTCGTGTTCACACCGCTCGGATGGCTCCGCTATGGGGACGCGGACCTCGAAGCCCGGGTCACCGAGCGCACGGTCCAGGTGCAGGTACGGGCCGGCGATGCTTGGATGGAGCCCGCGTTCGGGGCCACACGCCAGGGGCCGGATCACGTGCGACCCAGGGCGAAGGCTGCGTTGAGACTCGGCCGCGTGGCAACCCCGCAAGCGGCGGTCACGGCCTGCCAAGAAGCCGCGCAGGCTGCAGCGCGCGCTGCAGAAATCGTGCTGGCCGCGGGGCAGAGTCCCGCTTCGCTCGGGCAACGCGCGGCCGATCAGTTGCGAGCGCGCCAAACGGCCCGCGCGCTGTGTGGGAGCGCCCTGGCCGTACTCGGTAACGCGCGAGACGCCACGCCCGCGAAAGACCTCGAAGAGCGCCTGAAAGAGGCTGACGCGCTCTGGCAGAAAGTCCCGTCTGGGCGCCCTCGGAGTCCTTGAGAATGATGATGAATCGGGTGCGTCGCGTGGCTCGGGAGGGCACCGGCCCGATGTTCGTTGACAGTTTCGCCTGGGCACCGCTAGCGTCCGGCGACGAACCTTGATGGCTCCGAGGCGCAAGGACAAATTGAACAGGGTGCGCCCGGGCCCATGCGCGGCTGCGTGGGCATCGGCCGCGAGCATCGCACTGTATAGTCTGAGCTCCGCCGCGGACGAGCCACGCAAGGTGACGGAACCCTTCGTTTTGGCCGAGCCTGCCGAGATCACGCAGGTGGTCGACGCGTTCGATGGCGACGACCAGTTCGATCTGCACCTTTCGCTCGGCTACCAGCACACCTGGAAGCGCGCGCAGATACGCCGAGAGAGCTCGATCGTGCAGCCCGGGCTCAGCTTCGGGGGTTACACCGAGGACACGCTGCAAATCGCCAGTTATCAGGAGACCACGAGTCGCCTGAACACGCGCGCCGAAATCGGGCTATTCCGAGACGTCGCGCTGATCGTGCGCGTTCCCATCATCCTGGCCAACGATCGCAAGCTCGAAGGCGCCTCTGGAAGCGAGTCCCAGCAATCGACGCGGCTGGTCGGCCTCCCCGGCGAACAGCTCTTCCGCTTGCCTTTCACCTCCCCCACCCGCAGCGGCGTGGAATATCTGGCGGTCGGCGCGGACGTGGCGATCATGAACCAGTTCCGCGATTCCACGAAGCCCAGCTGGGTCGTGGGGCTCGAGGGACGTTTCAGCGTGTCCGAGCCCATGCACGCCTGCAACAAGAAGCCGAGCGCGCTCAATGTCGTTAGCGAGCAAATCGAGTGTGCCGAGCCTTCGGACATCAACCGCAACGGCGTATCCGGCGAGTTTCAGGATGCCGAAGGCAACGATCTCGAAGGCAGCTTCAGCGGCGGCCGCAGCGCCGGAGTGAGCCGCGGCACCACGGCGCTCGAGCTGCACACCTACCTGTCGAAGCGCATCAAGTACGTGGAGCCGTACGCTGGCTTTCGCGCTCTGTTCGAGTTCCAGAACGGCTCGAGCGACTACGGCAGCACCGACTTCGAAGGCTCGATCGTGAATCATCCGCCGCTCCAGGGCACGCTCCTGGTCGGCACGAACATCATCCCCTGGGAAGTACGCGACAGCCACCAGCGCATCGCCATCGACGTGCGCGCCTCGGGTACGTACGTCTCGGAGGGTCGGGACTACTCCGAGTTGTTCGATGCGCTCGGCTCATCCGACGCGCCGAGTCTGCGTACTCCGCTCTATGCCGAGTACCAGGCCAACCCCGATCCGGAACCGAACGTGCCGTCCGTGGTGAAGACGAGCTCGGAGCGAGTGTACTTCACGGGTCTCACGGACGTGCAGCAGCACGGTGTCTACAACTTCAGCACGTCGTTCACCTGGCAAGCGGGCCGCTACGTAAAGTTCAACGTGGGAGGCGCGTACACACTGGTTCAAGGCCACTTGATCAGCTTCGATCAACCCTGCAACGCCGATTTCGACGACGACGTCGGCAAGTCCGGGCCGTGCCGTGAGCAATCATCACCCGGCGAATTCGAAGCGACGGGCATTCCGAATCCCAACTACCGAGCCGTCATCAACGCACCCGGCAGACGCTTCAAGGTCGACGACGCTCACCTGTTCGACGTATGGCTCAACGCCACCGTCATGTTCTGAGCGCGCTCTGCGCAGCCGGAAGCTTCTTCGCGGCGCAGCCCGCTCATGCGTCCGCCGAAGACGTGG
>DATHEN010001333.1:0-2048 GCA_035318565.1 Polyangiaceae bacterium | reverse complement strand
CGAGCCATCCACCTGATAAAAAGGCTCGAACAGCCAGGCCACCGTGTCCTGGGAAACGCCGGGGCCGGTGTCCGCAATGCACACTTCGTGCTGCCCCGAGGGCAAACGCCGGGCGCGCACGCCGACGGTGCCACCGCCGGGCGTAAATTTGGCCGCGTTGTCGAGCAGCTGATCGATGGCGCGGGCCAGGCGATCCGGATCTCCCACGCCACGCAGCGGCTCACGCGGGAGCTCGGAAACGATGCTGACGTGCACTTCCTCGAAGCGCGCGGCGTGACGCGCGAGCGTGCGGCGCACCAGCTCCGCCAGATCGAACTCGCGGTACGCGAAACGCAGCCGTCCCGTTTCGATGCCGGTTACGTCCAGCAGATTGTCGATGAGACTGCGCAGGCGCTGCACGCACTCGTCCATCGCGCGCAGAGCCTTGTCCTGCGGCGCGGTGAGCGGGCCGAGCTCGCGATCGATCAGGAGCTTCACGTAGCCGACGATCGGCGTCATCGGTGTGGCGAGCTCGTGTGAAATGTTTCTGTAAAACTCTTTGCGCGCCGTATCGAGCTCGAGCAAGCGTGCATTGGCCGCGCTCAGCTCTGCGATCTTTTCCTCGAGGTGCGCAACGATCCGCTGGCTCTGCAGGCGCAAGTGTTCGCCTGGCGGACCCGGGGGCGTGCTGTCGCGCGCGCCGTAGAGATAATTCTGAATCGTGCTCGCGAACGAGCGCGCGTCGATCGGCTTCTGCAGAAAGCCGTCACAACCCACGGCCAGACTCGTCTCACGGTTGCCCTCAGCCGTCACGGCCACGATCGGTACGCCCACGAGCTCCGGCTCCGCTCTCAGCCGCAGGGTCACTTCGTAGCCATCGAGCCCGGGGATGGCGATGTCGATCAGCACCAGGTCCGGGCGCTCGCTGCGCGCCTTGCGAATGCCGTCGAGCCCGTCAGCGGCATCCACCACCTCGAAGCCGGCGGGGGTGAGCAGCTTACGGACGAGAAGCCGATTCGCCGGATCGTCTTCGATGTGAAGGATTTTGGGCATCTATGCTTGTTTTCCCGTGTATCGCGGAGCACCGCAAGCCATCACTCGGGCCGGCCGACAGAATCCAGTCCTGCACCGGAGCTGGAATGTATGCAAATGTAATCTAAAGTCGGTTTTCACAGCTTGACGAGCCTCCTCGGAACGTCGCAAAAAGAATATGCTGCCTGTTTCGCGGCGGCATCCGCGACAAACTCCGAGACCCGTGAGAAGCCCATGAGTGCTGCTGGGGCACAAGCATCTGAAAAGAAGCGAATACTGATCGCCGAGGACGATCCTGCCATCGCCGTCATGCTGACGCGCATTCTGCGCCAGGACTACCAGGTGATCCACGTAGCAGACGGCCCCGCTGCACTCGCCCGTGCGTCGGCAGAGCCGCGGCCGGATCTGTTGCTGCTCGACATCATGATGCCCGGCCTCGACGGCCTCGACGTCGCGCGGCGCATCCGCCTGCACCCCGAGCTCAAGAAGATCCCAATCATTTTTCTGACCGCCAAGAGCGGGCCCACGGACGTGATCAAGGGCATCCAGCACGGCGCTCGCAGCTACATCACGAAACCGTTCAAGCTTGACGAAGTGCTCAGTAAGGTAAAGAAGGCGCTCAATACCAAGTGAGCCTCGGCCTCATCCCGGCCGAGCCACGAATCCACCGTGACCCTTCCGTCTGAGCCTTTGATTCCGAGCGCGCGCATCGCCTACGCGCTCGCTGCACTATCTGGCGTGCTCTATTTCCTGGCTTTTCCGGGCATGGAGCTGTGGCCGCTCGCCTTCGTCGGCCTGGTCCCGCTGATCATCGCATTGCGCGGCCAAACCGCCCGGCGCGCCGCGGGGCTCGGCTGGATGGCGGGCTTCATGATGACCATGACGGGCTTCTACTGGCTGCTCGGCATGTTGAAGGCCTTCAGCGGCTTTCCGTGGCCCATCTGCCTGCTGCTGATGGCGCTCTTGAACGCCTACCAGGGCGGCCGCTTCGCGCTCCTGGGTTGGCTGAGCGGGCGCGCCGAGCAGCGGGGCTGGCC
>DATHEN010001332.1:0-2261 GCA_035318565.1 Polyangiaceae bacterium | reverse complement strand
AACTCGACGTTCCATCGCCAATCCCAGCCGCTCCATCCGCCGATAGAGCGCCTGACGGCTCATGCCGAGCTCTGCCGCGGCGCGGGAAACCACGCCGCCTGCGCGCTTCAATGCTTCTTCCACGCGCAGCCGCTCCGCTTCGTCCATCTCCGTGAGCTTCGCCGAGGAAGGCGGCACACTGGGCGGCGGAGCCGGCTGTGATGCGCGGCCTTCCCTCACCGTGCCGCCACTTCCTTCAAGTGCGAAATCCGCAGCGCGCACCACGCCGCCCTGTGCGATCAAGATCGCGCGCCGCATGCGGTTCTCGAGCTCTCGCACATTGCCGGGCCAATCGTGACGGAGCAGCGCGCGCTCCGCCGAAGCGTCCAGCTCGAGCGGCGCTCCATCTGCTGCATTGGCCTGCAGGAAGTGACGCGCGAGCGGCAGGATGTCGTCCGGGCGTTCACACAGCGGCGGCAGCTCGAGCTCAATCACGTTGAGTCGGAAATACAGATCTTCCCGAAAGCGTCCTTCTTTGATCTCGCGCTTCAAATCCGCGTTCGTGGCGCTCACTACACGCACGTCGATCTTGCGTGTGGTGCTGCTGCCCAGCCGCTCGAACTCTCCCGTCTGCAGCACGCGCAAAAGTCGCATCTGCCCTGTAGCGGACAAATTGCCGACTTCGTCGAGGAACAACGTGCCGCCCTGCGCGGCTTCGAAGCGGCCGATGCGCAGCTTCGTGGAACCCGTGAAGGCGCCGGCTTCGGCGCCGAACAGCTCCGCTTCGAGCAGGTTATCCGGTAAACCGCCGGCGTTCACTTTGACGAACGGCTTGCCCGCTCGGCGCGAATTGGCTTGGAGGATTTCGGCGATGCGTTCTTTGCCGCAACCGTTGGGGCCGGTGATCAGAATCGGGACGTCGGAGGCGGCTACGCGCACGGTGAGGGAGACGACGTTTTGCATCTCTGCGCTCGCGTACACGAGGCCGCAGAGTTCATGGGTCTTGCCGACGTCGCTGCGCTCGCGTTCGGTTTTCGAGCGGAGGCGTACGTTTTCGCGCTGCAGCTCATAGAGCCTGAGCAGATTTTGGACGCTGAGGACGAGCTTGGCGTCGTCCCAGGGTTTGCCGATGTAGTCGGCGGCGCCTTCTTTGACGAGCTCGACGGCGGTTTCGAGGGACGTCCAGGCGGTCATGAGCAGGACCGGGAGATCGGGATCGAGCGCGTGGATCTGACGAAATAGGCCGATGCCTTCCTGGCCGGAGGTGGTGTCTTCACTGAAGTTCATGTCTTGAACGACCACACCGACGTCGTCATTCGTGATCAGCGCCAGGGCTTCCTGGGGAGTGGCCGCCGAGAGCGTTTCCAGGCCGTGAATCTGGAACAGAACTTCGAGCGCGGTGCGCACGGCTCCCTGGTCGTCGACGATCAGCACCTTGGCCATGGACCCCATCACGTTGCGGGGTGCGAGAGACGTAGTCAAGACTGGTGTGCTTTCAACTTCGGCCTGTTGCATGGAGAAGCCGTACCTGTGCGACTCTGCGGTCCACCTTGGCGCGTACGGCGTCGAGGCGTGCGCGGGTGAGCTCGGTTTCGGCGTCGGTTAGTTCGACGCTGGGAGTGAACCGAGTCATGCTCGGCGCCACTACACGGCGCGTGCCAAGCGGCGAATCAAGCGGACGCACGGGCAAAGCCGCGCAACCCCGGTGAAACGCGCGGACACTTGTCCGGGTTCGGTGTGCGCTGGCCGGACAGGTGTTCCGCCGCGCGCGAGCGGCTGTCCGGTTCGCGCTGAATTCCGCGGAAAACACCTACATTCGGGCCTGGCCCGAACAGTGCAAAGCGGGTCCGGAAACGGAGTTCACCATGTCACGAAGCTTTGCCTCACAGGTCTGCACGGGCGCCCTCTCACTGGGCGCGGTCGTTCAAATCGCGGGCTGCGCCACGCCGGAAGCCAAGGCGCGTTCGCTCAATACGGAAGCAACGGTGTCGGTGCCGATTCGCGAAGTGGTGGCTCGCCCGGTTCCGAAGAGTCTGCTGCTGACGGGAACGCTCGTCGCCAATCGTGAATCGGACCTCGCTGCCGACGCAGCTGGAAAGGTCGTAGCCACCTTCGCCGAGCGCGGCGAGCGCGTTAAACAGGGGCAGCCTTTGGCGCGGCTCGACTCGCGGGGCGCCGCGCTGAATCAGGCCGAGGCCCGCGCCAAGGTCGAAAGTGCGCGGGTGGAGCAAGCGCATGCCACGCTCGAGTGTCAGCGCGCCGAGCACCTGTTCGCCGAGAAC
>DATHEN010001331.1:0-2006 GCA_035318565.1 Polyangiaceae bacterium | reverse complement strand
GGATTCGGTGTGATCGGGCACACCATGTAGAAGCCCTCGAACGGGCGCTCCGCCAACGAAGCGTTCATTTCCGCGAGCCGCGCGTCCGTCAAGTAGCGGAGCTTCGGCAAGCTGCGGGTTATGGGTGGGCGCAGCAGTCGTTGGTATGCGCCCGTCAAACCGTAGAGCTTGGACCAGGCGACCAAGCCGAGCTCTTCGCTCTTCGTTTCTCCGAGACCGTGCAGGAGCACGAGCAACCGCTGCGCCGCGGCCTTGGATGGCTTCGCCGGCTTGAGCAACAGCGCGCGGCGCGCGAGCTTCGTGTCGCCTGGTAGGACCAGCTGTTCCTCGACGAGTGAGCTCGGGACGGCGCTGGCGTCCGCCGCCGCGTGCAGCAGATCGGGAGTTGCCAGGAGCGAAACAGCGGCTGAAAAAAATGTGCGGCGTTGCATCGGTCGGTCCTCGGCCTCGCGGGGTGTACCGGCTGTGTGCTAGCATTTAACTCGATGCTCGGGCGTGCAGCTCACCTGATGATCGGCAGTGCCGCCGCGGCCGTGGACCGCGCCGCCACACTCGCCGCCAAGGCGCAGTTTCGTGGTCGTCGCCTCAAGAACAAGAGCGAATCACTCGGACACGAGGAACGCCTGCGGCTGCTGGGGGAGCTCAAAGCGCTGTATCCTCCGGAAGTGTGCGCGGCTTATTTTCGTGAGCCGCGCGCGATCATTCCGGCCGAGCGTACGCTGAAGTCCAAGGGCGAGAGCCGCGTCGTAGACGTGAGCTGGGCGAGCGACTACGAGCCGCTCTTGTCGGACGTGGCGCCGCGCTACACGCGCCACATCGAGAATCACGTCGCCGCAGCCCGCCTGTTCGTGTCCGGCCGTCCTCGTCCCATCGCGATCCTCGTGCACGGGTACATGGCGGGTCAGTTTGCCATCGAGCAACATGTCTGGCCGGTCGAGCTTCTGAACAGCCTCGGCTTCGACGTGGCGCTGTTCGTGTTGCCGTTTCATGGCGTGCGCTCCGTGGCCACGCGCAACGTGCCTCCATTCCCCGGCAGTGATCCTCGCATTTCCAACGAGGGCTTTCGTCAAGCCATCGGCGACTTGCGCGATTTCATTCGCTGGCTGCGCGAGCGCGGACACCGTGAAGTGGGCGTCGCCGGCATGAGTTTGGGTGGTTATACCGCGGCGCTTGCGGCCACCGTGGAGAGTGATCTGGCCTTCTCCATTCCGATCATTCCGTTGGCGTCGCTCGCCGATTGGGCGCGCGATCAGGGCCGCCTCGGCCAGCACCCGGAACAGACCGCGCTGCAACACCGCGCGCTCGAAGCCGTGCACGAGGTCGTGAGTCCTCTGCACCGCCCGCCGCTGATCGCGCCGGAGCGCGTCCTCGTGATCGCGGCGAAAGCGGATCGCATCACGCCCATTCAACATGCCATGCGCTTGTCGCGGCATTTCAATGCGCGCTTGCAGACCATGCCGGGCGGGCACCTGCTGCAGATCGGCCGCGCGGAAAGCTTCCGGCAATTGGGGCATTTTCTCGTGGAGCTCGGTCTGGGGCAAAGACCGCGCTAGGGTACTCCCCATGAAGGTACAGCGTCGGACTGGCCCGTTGCTCGCCCGGCCGGGGAGCGTGGTGGAAGTACCGAGCGGCGTGCTGTGGCCGTCGCGCCGTCGCTTCGTCGTCGACGCTCTGGGCGGCCTCACCGGGCTAGCGTTGATCGGCGCTTGCGGCCCGAGCAGCCCGGCTGGTGGCGCGGGCGGTGGCGCAGGTACGCCGGGCACCAATTGCACGCTCTATCCGCAGCAGACACAGGGGCCCTATTACCTGGACCTCGACCTCTTGCGCACGAACGTCACGGAAGGCAAACCCGGGGCGCCGCTGGTACTCGATGTTCAGGTGGTTCGGGCAGGCAGCTGCGCGCCGATCGGAGACGTGGCCGTAGATATCTGGCAGTGCGACGCAGGGGGTGTCTACTCGGGGTACGCTGGGCAGCTCGGCGGCGTGAATACGACCGGCCAAAGATT
>DATHEN010001330.1:0-3104 GCA_035318565.1 Polyangiaceae bacterium | reverse complement strand
CGCATCCGGCGTGCTCCCGGACGGCGCGGCCTTCAATGGCCTGATGGCGCTCACGGACGCGCTGTCCGGCGATGAGCGCCTGATCGATTGCGCGGCCGAGAAGCTGCTGACGTACGCGCTCTCGCGCCAGCTCGTCAAATCCGACGCGCCGTACGTGAAACAGATCCGCGAACACTGGGAGGGCGAGGGCCTCGGCTTGCGCGAGCTCTTGCAGCAGATCGTGCTGAACGACACGTTTCGCTACCGCCGCGGCGAGGCACAGTGAGAAGCTCATGAGTTCGAACCGCGTCACTCGTCGTACTGTGCTCAGGGGGCTCGGCATCACCCTGGCGCTGCCCTGGCTCGAGACGCTCGCGCCGCGCACGGCCAGCGCGCAATCCGCAGCGGCCATCAAGCGCTACGTGATGCTGTACTTCCCGAACGGCACGGCAGACTTCTGGCGTCCCGGCGCTGCGGGTGAGGGCGACTCTTGGAAGCTGTCACCCATCCTCGAGCCGCTCGCGCCCGTAAAGCGCTACCTGACCGTGCTCGGCAACGTGGCGAACTATTCTCCGTTCGGCGGACATGTCGAGCCGAGCCATTCGAATCTCGGCGCATCGACGTGGACCTGCGTGAAGCCGAGCGGGAACGGCAACGCCAACAACGGCGTCTCCGTCGATCAGCTGATCGCGCGACAGATCGGCGGTAAGAATGCCTTGTCGTCGATTCAGGTCGGTCTTTCGACGCTCGACTCCTCTGCCGACGGTCTGCCGGGCCAGCACTCGCGCAGCATGTCCTGGAAGTCGCCGACGGAGCCGCTGTACAAGACCGTCAACCCGCAAGCGGTGTTCGATCGCCTGGTTTCGGGCATCCCTGCCGCGAACGGCGCGCCGCCGGACCCATTGGCGGAGCGGCGTCGGGCGCTCAAAAAGAGCGCGCTCGACTACGTGCTGCAGGGCGCCAATGATCTGCAAAGAAAGCTCAGCACCAGCGACAAGCTCCGGCTCGATCAGTTCCTGACGTCGGCGCGGAGCTTGGAGAAGCGCGTCGCAGCGCCGGCCATGCAAGTGCCGGTGGCGGCCTGCACGCCCGGAAGCCGCCCGCCGTCGAGCTATGCGGTCGGCAATGTGCCGGAGAACTACAATCGAGATGCGCACGCCGATCTCATGATCGAGCTCGTGACGATGGCCATTCGCTGTGACATCACCCGCGTCGTGAGCTTCATGCTGGACGACGCGCGCAGCGACTTCGTCTACGACTTCATCAAAGAGCGAACGTTCACGGACACCGGGTCCACTCCCGGGACGCGCTCAGTGGCGGGCTATCACGGCCTGCAACACGCCGGAGATCGCAACAACGGCTTTGCGACGATCGGCTGGTGGAACGCTCAGAAGGCCGCGAGCCTCGCGCAGAAGCTGATGGCGATCCAGGACGGCACGGGCGGCAACGCCCTGGACAACACCGTCATCACCTTTGCGAGCGGCATGAAGGGCGGCAACCACGATGGCCGCAACCTGCCGATCGCGCTGATTGGCGGGGGTGGGAAGACCGGCAGCGGCACCGTGCTGAAGACGGATCGCTATGTCGCGTTCGGGAGTGAGCAACGCCTCGCGGACGTGCACCTCACGCTTTTGCAAAAGGTGTTCGGCTGTCCCGAGTCATCGTTCGGCGCGAGCGCTGGGATCATCCCCGACTTGCTAGCCTGAGCGCGCCGCAGGGGCGCGCGTGGACGCATTCATTCATGACGCTACGAAACCAATTTGGCTCATTGGCGGCATGTGCCGCGTGTACGCTGCTCGCGCTTTCCGCGTGCGGGACCGAAGGCGGCACTCCAGGGGGTGCGAGCGGCGGCGCCGCGAACGGCGGCAGTGCGGGTAGCCCGCGCGGCAGCGGCGGCGCGAGCGGCTCGAACGCGGGTTCGGGCGCAGGTGGCGCGGCGGGTACTGGCGGCACGGCGGGCGCTTCGGGGAACGCCGCGTCGGGAGCGGGCGGCGGCGCGGGCAGCGCGGGCCGTGCGGGCAGCGCGGGTTCGGCAGGGCGTGGCCCATCCGATGGCGGCACGTACGACGCGAACCGCGATCCGAATGCGCCCGGCATCTTGATCCACGTTCGCAACGATTGCCCATTCGAAATTTGGATTCACGGCGCGGGCAACGGCGGCGTGCTGACTCCGGACAACGCGCGTCTCGCGACTGGACAGACGCAAGATTACATCGCGCCGGACAGCTGGAGCGCGGCGCGCGTCACCGCCTTCGGGCAAGGCCCGAACGCTCAGGGCCGGCTCCAGCAGGAGCTCGACAAAGTCGAGATGACCCTGGGCAAGAAGATCATCAACTACAACATTACCTACGTCGATTGGCTGGGGTTGCCGGCGGAAATGGTGGCGCTCGGCTCGGGTTCCGACTGTAAGCGGGTCGGCTGTTATTTGCCGGTGGCCGATGTCTCGACGCGCTGTCCGAACACGCTGCTGTCGGGAAAGCGCTGTCTGTCCGCCGGCAATTACTGCTCGCAATCGGCACACGCCGCCGAGCAGTTCTGTCACGCACTCGACGACGAGATTGCAGAGTGCGCCGCGAGCCATCCGGACTGCGCCGGCGCGGCCGGGGCCAGCACGCCGCAGGTGTACGGGTGTTCGGGCTTCTTCGGCTCGAGCCCGAAGTGGTGCGCCGCGCTCAATCGCGGCATGTTGGATGATCCGGAGAACGGCGACATCACGCGCTACTACGAGAATGCGCCGTACAACACGTACTCCGAGTGGGTGCACGACGTGTGTCCCGGCATCTACGCGTTCCCGTACGACGACTACGGCAAGACGAACGAAAGCGGCTTTCACGCATGCACCGGCGGCCGGCAGCTCAACATCACGTTCTGCCCCGCCGGCTGAACACGACCGAGAGGACTCGCGGGTAAGGATATGAAGCGTTCGAATCATCACGCGACCGGCTGGCTACACTTCGCGTTGCTGTCTTCTGCAATGGCCTTCAGCTGTGGGCCTGCAGGCGATCCCGGAACGGGCGGAGCAGCGGGCATCGGTGGCAGCCCCGGCGGGAGCGCTGGAAAAGCGGGCTTGGGCGGCACTGCCGGCAAAGCAGGCAGCGGAGGCAGCGCGGGCAAAGCAGGCAGCG
>DATHEN010001329.1:0-2959 GCA_035318565.1 Polyangiaceae bacterium | reverse complement strand
TTGCTCGTCGTCGATGACATCGCGGCAGCGCGCGCCGAGCTCGTCGGACGCGAGGTCGATGTGAGTGAGGTGTTCCATTTCGAGGGCCCCCTTCGCGTCAGCGGGACGGAGGGCCGCGCGCCCGGGCCGGATCCCAAGGGCGAGTCCTACCGCAGCTGGGTTTCGTTCAGCGATCCAGACGGCAACGCTTGGATGGTTCAAGAGGTCAAGACGCGCCGCCCCGGACGAGGATTCAGCGGCCTCGACGTCCCGACGTTGACGGAACTTCTCCGTGAAGCGGAGACACGTCACGGCGAGTACACCGCGACCGCCCCGAAGCACCACTGGTCGGGCTGGTACGCCGCGTACATCGTCGCGCGCGAGCAGGGCAAGACGCCCGAGGACGCGGTCAAACATGCCGCGCTCCACATGGAACGCACTCGCGAATAGATCCCGGGACGTTTTGGTCGTCTCGAGCCGGCCGGGCACCTTGTATCGATCCATCACCTGGCTGTGACTCTTGGTCGGGCTGGTCGTCGTGGCTGCGACGAGCTCCGCCTGGTTCGATACGCAAGCGCGGGATCCGGATCTCAGGCGCAGCTACCAAGCGACACGAGAACCGGCGCGCGCGGGAGCTGGCGCGACGCTGTGATGCATCATTTCTGCAAGATGTCCCATTTGGGACGCCGCCAGCTAGCGCGCAACGCTTCCGCGTCTCGAGAAGTCGCTGAATGTTGGCGCTCGCTGCCGTCGAGAAAGGCGACGAAGTCGAGTTGGGCGCCCGGGAGCCCGTACTCTCGATCGAACTTGCCGATGATGTCATTCGGCGAGAGCACCCAGGGATCCGCCGTGCGGACCAGCCGAAACCCGAGCCCCGGTGCGTCCTGCCGCTCACGATACGCTTTGTAGACGAGCTCGGAGCACACGATGGCGTCGTCCGTCACGAAGTCGAAATTGAAATCGTAGGGCCGCCCGAACAAGCTGTATGCGTCGAGTAAGGCGCGGAGTTTTTCTGGTTTACCGAGTCTCGGCCGCAGGACCGCGACATAGTCGGCTGCGGCGCTGTGCTCGAGAGACGTGAGCGTCACGCCTTCGCTGACGGCCTCGAGAACACGCGACGACGGGTCTCCCGCGTTGAAGCGCTTCACGAGCGCTGGAAACGCGCGCGACAGGTAGCTGGACGGGGCTTGACCCTCGATGATCTGGCGCGCGCTCGCGTCGAAGTACGCGTCTTGCTCCGCCAGCGTTCCGGTAAAGAGCGCGGCGTGCGGCCAGAACCCCGGGAGGCCGATGTTCGAGAGATACCAGTTCCGCCTCTCGACGACGATGTCTCCCGGTTCGAGCTTGGGCAGCAGCAGGCGAACGGCATCGGCTCCGATCAGCGGCGGGCGCCGCGTGGTGCGGGTGTCACCCATGCTTTCGGACATGTACTTTTGCATGGGAAACCATGCGACGAACGCGCTCTGCTCGAGTGAGTCCGCTGGATTGTCGATCAGGATCCTGGGTCCCATGACGACGCTCCTCGAAACCTCCCGGTACAGCGATCGGATCCGACTGACGAGCAGGCGTTCGTCCGGTCTCGATAACTTTCCCGCTCCGAGCAGGCCTTCGAGGTGCGCCCTTCCGGCGTGGAAACGCAGCGCGGTATCTGGCGCGACCAGGCGTTGCTTCACCCGAAAGTAGGTGTTTCTCGGGACACCGAGCTCGGGTCGAGCTTCGTTGAGCACGGTCTCGATGTCGCGCTGCCCGTGCATGGCGTCGATCAAACGTGCAGTGCCGGCGAGCTGCGCCACCAGCGCGCCGTAGCCCACGAGAAACGAGCGCACGTTGAGATCGAGGTGTCGAAGCGGCGACACACGGTAAAAGTGCTGATGCACCTGCACGAGGGTGTCGAGCTCGATGCTATGGTCGAGATAGGACGCCCAGCTGCGAACGAGCCGCGCCTTCTTGTCGGGATCCACCGCGGAGTCGGCGTCACCCAGAAGGGAACGCGCCTCGCCGGCGATGCGTGGGAGCGCGGCGGCCGAGCGTTCGAGCCGACCGAGATCCCGATCGAGCCGCGCCGCGAGGTCGGCCGGTGGATCGCCCGCGAGCTCGGCGTGACCGACTGGAACCAGTACGAACGCTGCCCAGGCCGTGGCAAGGAACAGCGCGCCAATCGCGAGCGGCGCGCCGTACGCCGCCAACACCGTTTTCAATAGCGCGTGACCGCGGCGCACGCCTTCGCGCGAGCGTCGATGTCTTAGAATCGCGAACACGAACGCGGCGAGTCCCACGGCATAGATGCCGAGAGCGACCGTGCGCGAAGCGGGTCCGGCGACGCGCAACATCCACACGGCGAGCGCCAGCAGCGGGAAGAGCCCGCTCACGACGAAAGCCAGTGCGACCCGCGTGCTCACCGCCAGGCCAGCGTAACGCGGAACGGTTCCAGAAGAACAGGCCCGGGCGGCCCGCCGTGCGTTACGCCCGGTTCAGCCGTTTCAGGGACGGAACACCAGCGTAGAAACGCTGCGCGCCGGCATCACGTAGCTGAAGGCGTTGGTCGCGACCTTCGTCAGACTGGCTTGACGCGTGGGGTTCGCATTCGCCGCTGTCAGCGTGTACACGTCCGCCGTCGCCAGGGAAGCCCTGTGCTTGAGGGTGATCCCCGCGCGAAGCGCAGTGCTCTGCTTGTTCAGCACGACGACCACGACATTGTTCGAGCCGGCGAGCGTGCTCGCGTACACGGAGCTGCGATCGACCGCGGACGTGCCGGCGCTCACCGACGTGTCGCCGAACTTGGCGCCGGCCCCGTCGTAGTTGCGGTACATGGCGAAGGCGCCGTAAAGATAGGCGTTGCTCGAGCCGAGCAGCCACAGGTTGGACGCGAACAGGCCTTCTCGGCCGAAGATGCCGAGCACGTCCGCCTGAGCGATGCCGCCCGAGATGTCGCCGCCGGCGCCGTAGTTGTACTCGCTGATCGAGAGCTTCGTGCCGGGAT
>DATHEN010001328.1:0-4388 GCA_035318565.1 Polyangiaceae bacterium | reverse complement strand
AGGACGTGGAGGTCGTGGCCATCAACGACCTCACGGACACGCGCATGCTCGCGCACCTTCTGAAGTACGACTCGATCCACCGCACCTTCACGGTTGCGGAAGTCGGCAACACGGACAAGGGCCTCACGATCGGCGGCAAGGACATCGCCGTGACTGCCATCAAGGATCCCAAGGAGCTGCCCTGGAAGAGCATGGGCGTGGACATCGTGCTCGAGTGCACCGGCCTCTTCACGGACAAGAGCAAGGCCGCAGCGCACATCGAAGCCGGCGCCAAGAAGGTCGTCATCAGCGCACCCGCCAAGAATCACGACATCACGCTGGTGATGGGCGTGAACGACAACCAGTACGATCCCGCCAAGCACCACGTCGTGTCGAACGGCTCGTGCACCACGAACTGCCTGGCGCCGGTCGCCAAGGTCATGCTCGACAACTTCGGTGTCGAGCACGGGCTCATGACCACCATTCACTCGTACACGAACGACCAGGCTCTGCTCGACTTGCCGCATCGCAAGGGCGATCTGCGCCGCGCTCGCGCCGCCGCCGTCAGCATGATCCCGAGCAGCACCGGCGCCGCCAAGGCCCTCTCGGAAGTGATCCCGGAGCTCAAGGGCCGCTTCGACGGCCTCGCCGTCCGCGTTCCCACGATCGACGTCTCGCTCGTCGACTTGACGCTGACCACGCAGAAGCCGGTCACGGTCGAGTCGATCAACGCCGCCATGAAGAAGGCTGCCGCGAGCGGCCCGCTGAAAGGCTACCTCCACTATACGGAAGAGGAGCTCGTCTCCAGCGACTACATCGGTCACCCCGGCTCCAGCATCTTCGATGCCACGCAGACGAAGGTCATCGGCGAGCGCTTCGCCAAGGTGTTCTCCTGGTACGACAACGAGTGGGGTTTCTCGAACCGCATGCTCGACCTCGTGCGCCTCATGGCCAAGGGCTGAAGCTCGGGCCAGCGCTGGAGAAGCCATGGCACTACTCGACGGCATTCGCACGGTAGAAGAGCTGGATCTCGAGAATCGGCGCGTATTCATCCGCGTCGACTTCAACGTTCCCTTCGACTCGAAGACCAAGACGATCACGGACGACGAACGCATTCGCGCCGCTCTGCCGACCATCAAGCATGCGGTCGGCAGAGGCGCCCGCGTAATCTTGGCGTCTCACTTCGGCCGGCCGAAAGGTAAGCCGAATTCCGAGTTCAGCATGGAGCCGATCGGCGCCCGGCTCTCCGAACTGTCGGGGCTCGAAGTGCATCTGCCGGACGACTGCATCGGAGACGCACCGAAGAAGGTGATCCAGGACCTTCGGGAAGGGCAAATCTGCTTGCTCGAGAATTTGCGCTTCCATGCCGAAGAGGAAGCCAACGACGACGCCTTTGCTCAGAAGCTCGCCGCGCTCTGCGACGTTTACGTGAATGACGCCTTCGGCGCGGCGCACCGCGCGCACGCCTCGGTGGATGCCCTACCCCGCGCCATCAAAGAGCGCGGCATGGGCTTTCTCGTACAGGGCGAGATCACCGCGCTCGGCAAGATCGTGGACGCGCCCGAACGGCCGTTCGTGGCGGTGCTCGGCGGCTCGAAGGTCGCCGACAAGATCGCGGTCATCGAGAGCTTGATGACCAAGTGCAACGCGCTCTGCATCGGCGGCGCCATGGCGAACACATTGCTCGCTGCGCGCGGCGCCGACATGAAATCTTCCAAGGTGGAGAAGGACTGGCTCGCGCGCGGGCGCGGTCTGCTCGATCGCGCGCGCGACCTGGGCGTGGACATGCTGCTCCCCACGGACGTGGTCGCGGCTTCATCACTCGACGCGAGCGAGGGAACGATCGTCAGCGCGGGCGCGATGCCGGACGGAACGATGGCGCTCGACATCGGTCCGGAGAGCGTGAAGGCCTTTGCCGCCCGCATTCAAAATGCCAAGACCGTGTTCTGGAACGGTCCCATGGGCTTGTTCGAGACGCCCGGCTTTGCTGCCGGCACGTTGGGCATTGCGCAAGCGCTCGCTCGCTCGCCGGGGTTCACCGTGGTCGGCGGTGGAGATAGCGCCGCCGCGGTGCGCAACGCCGGCACGGATCTGGTCGAAAAGATTTCTTTCATCTCCACCGGCGGCGGCGCATCCCTCGAACTCATCGAAGGCAAGAAGCTACCGGGCATCGAGGCGCTGCGCGCCTCCGCAAAGAGGATGTGATGGCGTCGGTAATGCGTACTCCGCTGGTGGCAGGAAATTGGAAGATGTACCGCGGCGGCGCGGCAGGTTGTGAGCTGGCCGGCAACTTGGCCCAGATGCTCAGCCACCTCGCGGACGTGGATGTGGTGGTCGCGCCGCCCTTCACCGCCCTGGCTGCCGTGGCGCACGAGGTGCAGGGCAGCCGCATCTCCGTGGCCGCTCAGAACATGTACTTCGCCACGGAAGGCGCCTTCACTGGCGAGGTCAGCGCTCCCATGCTGCTCGAAGCCGGCTGCAGCTGGGTGATCCTCGGTCACAGCGAGCGCCGTCAGCTCTTCGCGGAAACGGATGAGCTGGTGAGCAAGAAGGTCGACGCAGCGCTTACGGCCGGCATCCGTCCGATCGTATGCGTCGGAGAGACCCTGGAAGAGCGCGAAGCCGGCAAGACGCTGGACGTCGTGTTTCGCCAAGTCGATGCTTTCGCACAGAAATTGGCCGGCAAGCCCGGCTACGCGGCGATCGCCTACGAGCCCGTCTGGGCGATCGGCACGGGCCGGGTCGCTGGCCCCGAGCAGGCGCAGGAGGTCCACGCAGCTGTCCGCGGAAGACTGGCGGCCGTGTCTGCGGTCCTGGCCGAACAGACCCGTGTGCTATACGGAGGCAGCGTCAAGCCGGACAACGCCCGCGGGCTGTTCGGCTGCGCAGATATAGACGGCGCCCTGGTCGGGGGAGCCTCCCTCGAAGCCGACTCTTTCGCCCGAATCGCCCAAGCAGCTAGCCGAATTTAATCATGCTCGAGCTCATCGAGACTCCGGTCACCGTCGTGCACGTTTTGGCGTGCTTCTTTTTGATGATTGTGGTGCTGCTACAGCCCGGTAAGAGCGGCGGGCTCGGGGCTTTCACCGGCGCGGCTGCCACGCAGGTGTTCGGCGGGCGCGGCGCCGGCAACATCCTCACCAAGACCACCTGGGTTACGGCCACGGTGTTCTTTCTGACGAGCGTGTCGCTGGCGTACATGTCGTCCTCCTCGGACGAGTCACTGCAGAGCCGTTCGAAGACCAGCGCCAAGGCACCCGCAAAACCCGCGGCTCCGGCCAAGCCGGCTAGCCCGAAGTGAGCGCGCTACCCACGCCGCCCGCGGCGGGGTAATCCACGGGCCAAGCGGCTCGGTGCT
This sequence comes from Polyangiaceae bacterium, assembly GCA_035318565.1. Classification (GTDB taxonomy): domain Bacteria; phylum Myxococcota_A; class Polyangia; order Polyangiales; family Polyangiaceae; genus DATDJP01. The sequence continues at coordinate 1,051 of DATHEN010001328.1, read as the reverse complement.
CCGGCACCGCGAGCACGGTGAGGGCGATGGGACTGCGGGCGAATGCGTTGCTGCTGGCGGCCACGCGCGCCGCTGTCTCCGTCGCGATTTTCGCCTGTGGCTTTCGCGCCATCAGCGATGACGACTACGCACGCGTGGTAATTGCCCAGCGTTTCGCGCACGACCCGGCCTGGGATCCGAGCGGCACAAGCTGGCTGCCCCTGCCCTTCTGGCTCACCGGCGGGCTCATGCGAGTTTTTGGCCCGGAGCTAGAAGTGGCGCAGCTCACGAGCTTCGCGTGCGGCATTTTGGCAAGCCTGCTCTCGTTCGCGGCCGCCCGCGTCGCTGGGCTCTCCGAGCGCGGCGCGTTGCTCGGCAGCCTGCTCGCGTGCAGTGTGCCTTGGTTCGTGTGGTTGGGCGTCTCTACGACACCGGAGGCGCTCGCAGCGGCACTGATCCTGTTCGGCATTGCCTCCAGCAGCTCGCCCACCTCGAGCGTGCGGCTACTGGGTGGAGCGGCGCTCGGACTCGCCTGCTGGGCTCGCTATGAGGCTTGGCCGATCGCGGTCGTGTTCGCCGCGATCGCGGCGTTCGATGCATACCGGCGGCGCTCCCTCGGGCTCGCGGCGAGCGCGCTAGTATGCCTGCTGCCCGCGTGCGCGTGGCTCATTCACGGCGTGGTCGACCACGGCGACGCTCTCTTCTTCGTGAAACGGGTCGTCGCGTACCGGCGAGCGCTCGGCGCCGAAACGGATAGCGCTCTGGCGCGCCTGTTCGCGTACCCGATGCGCCTCGCTGCATCGCCGGAATTGATAGTACTTTTTCTGCTGGCGCTGGCTTCTGCCCGGCGCTTGCGGGTTTCCTTTGCCGACCTCACCCGCAACGTGAAACGCCCTGCGCTGCTGCTCGGCTCGCTGCTCGCATTTCTCATGCTCGGTGAGCTGCGCGACGGCACGGCCACGCACCACGCCGAACGTTCGCTGCTTCCCATCTGGCTCGGGCTCGCGCTGATCACCGGCGAGCTCTGGCTGCGCATCGCCGAACGGCTCCGCAGCCGCCCGCGTGCGCGATC
>DATHEN010001327.1:0-14752 GCA_035318565.1 Polyangiaceae bacterium | reverse complement strand
CCCGCCCGCAGACGGCCATGGGGTTCTGCTTGCTCAACAACGTGGCCGTGGCGGCGGCGCACGCCCGCGCCAATGGTTCCGAGCGCGTGGCCATCATCGATTGGGACGTGCACCACGGCAACGGCACCCAAGAGATGTTCTACGACGATCCATCGGTGCTCTACGTCTCACTGCATCAGTATCCGTTCTACCCCGGTACCGGCGCTGCAGAAGAAGTCGGTACGGGCGAGGGGCGCGGCTATACCGTCAATGTGCCGCTCTCCGCCGGGGCGGACGACAGCGTGTACCGAGCGGCCTGCGAGCGACTGATCGCGCCCATATTGAACGCGTACGACCCGGACCTGCTCTTGATCAGCGCCGGGTTCGACGCGCATCGCCGGGACCCGCTGGCATCGATGCGGCTCTCGGAGGGCGGCTACGCGGACATGCTGAGCGTGCTGCAAAGTGCATTGCCGCGTGGACCCGAGGGCCGCGTGGGCCTGGTGCTGGAGGGCGGCTACGATCTGGAGGGACTGCGCTCATCGCTGGCCGCCACGCTCGAAGCCCTGGGTCGGCTCGGCCCGGACCGAGAGCGTGCGGACGCGGCGGACGCCTGGGCGGAGCCCGTCCACGAGCAGGAGATCGCCCGGGCGCGGCGGGCGCTCGCGCCGTATTGGAAGCTTCCCTGAGCTTTCCGTGAGCTCGCGGGTTGCGCCGCCTTCGCCATCTGCGCTACACCCCCTGGCGCCGGCCCGGCCGGCGCTCACTACGGTGGGTGTAGCTCAGTGGTAGAGCACCGGAATGTGGCTCCGGACGTCGCGGGTTCGATCCCCGTCACTCACCCCGAAATCGGCAGCTCTAGCAGGCGCCGAGCGCGTTCCGAGAGAGCGACGGTCCTCCGCGTCGCCGCTCCCTCGGAACGCTCCATTCGACGTGGGCTTCAGAGGGCGCGGTGGGCCGCCAGCCAGGCTCTGACTTTCATCAGATGCTCCTGCTCCTGAGCGAGCGCGTTGCCGAAGCGAGTCATGAGCTCGTCTTCGCCGGCGATGCTCGCCATGTCGACCAGGGCCTCCCACGAGTCGTTGTCCACGAGCTCGGCGGTGAGCGCGGCCTCGAGGCATTCGGGCAATGTGGTGCGCGGGTCCGTCACGATGTTGAACGCGCCTTGTGACAGCACGGCTTGGACGTTGCCTGCGGGAGTGAGCGCGGTGGGATCGCCACCGAGCGACACCATGGCCTCCGTCAGCATGTGAAAGTGCTCGAGCTCGTCGTGATGGATCTGCTCGAGCTCTTCCCGCGAAGGCCCACCCGTGAAGCTGCCGTGAATGTCGAACTTGGAGAGCAAGGCCTCGTAGAGACGCGTGCCGCTGCGTTCGAATCCGATTCGGGCGCCGAGCTTGTCGAGAAACAGCGTGGGCTTCTCGCGCTGGATCGCCTTGGCCGCGGTCGAGACGGCCTGCTTCACGCTCGCAGGCGGCGGAATCGATCCAATTCGACCCGCCTCACTGGAAGCCTCGGCTCGCACAGCGGCGACTTCGCGCTCGTCGCCGGCGGAGGTCGGAGCGAATTCTTGCGTGCCTTCGATCATCTCGGCACTGAGTTTCTTGGCCGTCGCGATTCCGGTTCGATTTTGGCCAACGGCCTTTTTTACGTTTTCGAGCTGCGCCATCATCGAGCTCCCGTAGCGTGTGAGGTGGATTTCTTCGCGGGTGGCCGCGCTTTACTGTTGCCGTTCGAGCGCGTCGTCAGCTCGCCTCCCGGCGACCAGACATATCCAGCGGCGACGCGTTCGGTGGGCGAGCCTTCGGAGTTCAGTTGTTCTCGGTAGAGGACGGACGGGCTGTCCGGCCCTTCTTCCTCTGCCGTTATGATTTCCGTGCCGCGGGCGCGGAAGTCGACTTCCTTGCGGAGTACCTCCCGCACGTAAGCCCGGTGACTCTCATAGCGAATCGGATCCGGCAGCTTGCCGTTCAGAACCTCCGCGGCATCCCGGCGCTCCACACTTTCGAAGAGGTCCGCCACGAAGCGCACGTGTCCGAGCTCATATTCCAGGAAGCGTTCCCAGACGGCTTTGACCTTGGGGTTCTTCTCGTACTCGACGCAGCTGTAATAGTTGTAGACCTCGGTGGCCTCGTGGATGAGCCACTTTTCGAGCCAGGTTTCGTCGGGATCGATGATCGACTCGTATTGCGTGACGTGTTGCTCCTCGATCGAAGCGATCTCCGCGTACAGCTGACGGCCGAGGGCATCCGGGTACGTCGGTCCGATGTTCATGTAGTAGTCGTGCGTTTGGTGCTCGCCCGCCATGATCGTGGTCGCGTGCAGCTTGCTGATCAGCGCGGCGGTCTTGCGGTCGTAGGCCATTCGCAAGTCGTCTTCCGGTGCGCGATGCTGAACGAGCGTGGGGCGCCCCGGAACGATGTCCGAATAACTCTGGACCAAGACGTTCGCGTCCTTACCCTCCACACGGTCCATCAAGGCCGAGTAGCGGTAGAGGTGATCGAAGTCTTCCAGCAAGCCGAGCCGGTACACCTGGGCGAGGTACGGATCGGGCTCGCTCTGGGCGACGCTGGCCGTAACTTCGATGGCGGTCTGTTCGAAGCCGATGGTGGTTTCGAGCGGCGTCTGATCCGCGGGATTCAGCCAGTTTATCAGCGTTTGTTGATGTTGCTCGATACGCCGAATCCGCGCGAGCGCGAGCTGTAAATCTCGGTTCATGCGCGCGCAGCCGTGACTGAAGCGCAGCGCCTCGGACTCGATGCCGTTCATGAGGATGACGCGCACGCGGGTGAAGGCGTCGTCGTCGAGCTTGCTATACGTGGGCGGCGCTAGCTCCTTCCACGTGAAGCGCTGCATCTCGAGCGCTATTCCTTTGTCTTTCAATAGATCGATGGCCATCGTGCCTCCGTTGTCCGCACCGACTAAGCAAGCGCCGGGCCGAGCACGAAGCGCTGACAAGCGCACGTTTTGCGGGTGCGCTCGCGCCTGATTCCCGTGCAGTCACGCGGGAGAATGCAGCACTGTGGCAGCACGCCACGAGCCAGAACGCAGCTCTTGCGGCCTCCTTCGACGATGAAAACCGAAGCGCGCGCGGAGGCGCACTTATTGCTCGGGTAAAGCCATGGCAACGCCGACAACCGACCCGCGCAGCGCAGAACGAAAGCCACCGCAACCTCCGCAGGAGCAACGTCCGACCGGCCGCGAGGCTGACATGGATCCGAAGCCGGATTACGGACAGAGCTCGTACCAAGGCCACGCTCGCCTGAAAGATCGCGTGGCGTTGATCACCGGCGCAGACAGCGGCATCGGCCGCGCGGTAGCCCTCGCCTTCGCGCGCGAGGGAGCAGACATAGCCATCGGCTATCTCGAGAATCATGACGACGCACGGGAAGCGGCGCGCGCCGTGGAGGACGGACGCAAGAGCCTACCCATCGCCTGCGATATCGCGGACGACCAGAACTGCAAGAGGCTCGTGGACGCCGTAGTTCAGCGTTTCGGGCGCATCGACATTTTGGTGAACAACGCCGCCGCCCAGGGCAAAGCCGTGGCGCGCTTCGAAGACATCGACGCTGAACGCGTCGATCGAACCTTTCGCACCAACGTCATTGCCATGTTTCACCTGGTGCGCCACGCGCTCCCGCACATGTTGGCGGGGGGCGCCATCATCAACGTGGCTTCGATTCAGGCGTATCAGCCGTCGCCGCCGATCTTGGACTACGCCGCCACCAAGGGCGCGATCGTCACGTTCACGAAGGGCCTCGCACAGGAGCTCATCGAGCGCGGTATTCGCGTCAATTGCGTAGCCCCGGGTCCGGTCTGGACCCCGCTGGTCGTGCAATCCTTTCCCGCCGAAGAGAACGCCAAATTCGGCAAGGATTCGCCGATGGGCCGCCCGGCACAGCCCGCGGAGCTGGCCCCCGCTTTCGTTTTTCTGGCGAGCGACGAAGCGCGCTACGTCAACGGCGAGGTGCTCGGCGTGACCGGCGGCAAACCGCTCGGCTAGCACTACTGCACCAGTCTTTGGCAGGAGCAGATCACGATCCGCCCGAGTAGCCCCCAAGCCACACAAACAAAACCGGCGAGGCCGGCGCGGACTACTGCTTGTTGGAAGAGTCGCGCGGCATCAACAGTCAGGTCCCGGGGGCGCGGATGACAGCGAGGCATTTTCAGCCACGAAATGAGAATTGTTACGGTACTGATAGCGCGCGGTGCAGAGCCGGGAGCGCTACACTCCCTGAGTGATGCAACGTCCGTCCCTCGATACGATCGCGATTCACGCCGGACAAGCGCCCGATCCGCTCCACGGCGCAGTCATGCCGCCGATTGTGCTTTCGACCACGTTCGCGCAAGACGCTCCCGGAAAACCCAAGCGCTACGAATATTCTCGCAGCGGCAATCCCACGCGCGAGGCGCTCGAGCAGTGCCTGGCCGCGCTCGAGGGTGGGCGCTTCGGCTTCGCATTCGCGAGCGGCAGCGCCGCAGCGCTCGTGCTGCTGCAAACACTCTCTCCGGGCGATCACGTGCTCGCGAACGACGACGTGTACGGCGGTACCTTCCGGCTGCTCGACAAGGTGCTCCGCCCGCTCGGCATCACGACCACCTTCACCGATTTACGCGATCCGAGTCACTTCGACGCGGCGGTCACGGCCACGACGCGCCTCGTATGGGTGGAAACGCCTAGCAACCCGCTCTTGAAGCTGCTCGACCTGCGCGCGCTGGGCGAGCGCGCTGCGGCGCGCGGCATCGCGCTGGTGGTCGACAATACGTTCGCGACGCCCGTTCTCCAGCGTCCGCTGGAGCTGGGCGCGCACGTGGTTTTGCACTCCACCACGAAGTACATCAATGGCCATTCCGACGTGGTGGGTGGCGCGCTGGTAACCAACGACGAACGCCTGGGCGAGCGCCTGCGTTTTCTGCAGAACGCGATCGGGGCGGTGCCGAGCCCGATGGACTGCTATCTGGTGTTGCGCGGCATCAAAACGCTTCCGCTCCGCATGCGCCAGCACGTTGCCTCGGCCGCCGAATTGGCGCGCCGGCTCGCCCATCACTCACAGGTGAAGCGCGTACTCTACCCGGGGTTGCCGGACCATCCGGAGCACGTGCTCTGCCTGCGCCAGATGAGCGGACCCGGCGGCATGATCAGCCTGGAACTTTCTGGCGGCATGGACGAGGCGGAGCGGTTCCTCCGTGCGCTGCGCGTGTTTGCCCTCGCCGAAAGCCTGGGGGGCGTGGAGTCCCTGGCCGAGCAACCTGCGCTCATGACCCACGCCTCCATACCGGCAGATGTACGGCGCGCGACGGGGATCACCGATAGCCTCGTACGCTTGTCGGTAGGCCTGGAAGGCGTCGAAGACCTGTGGGACGACCTCGAACAGGGCCTGGCGCGCTCGGCGGGAGCGTAAACCGGAAATCGGGATGCGCGCGGCCACTCCGAAATAGTAGGATCGATCGATCTTTCACCGAGCAGTGCCAATTGCTCGAGCTGATATGCCCACTCAACCGCAAGACACCGGAGGCGGTATGACGCTTCGAACGACGACTGGCTGCGCCATGGCTTTATTCCTGCTCTCATCCGCGTGCAGTGACGGCACGACCATCACACCGCGGGCCGCCGTGCGCATCAGCGTGAACGCACCGGGGGAGCCGGGCGGGGTGTGCCAGTTCGGGCCCCACGAGGCCTACGTGGGTGGAGACGCGGCCAGCAAGCTGCCGGACGCATACAATTTCGGAACCCGCTTGGTGGACGAGGAGAACGGCACGTCCATCTCGTGCAGGGTGGCGGGCTCCGAGACGTTCCGAATCCGCGGTTCGGCACGGCGCGGCGGCGTGACGCTCTCCGTTACGGGTGTAGTGCCAAACGCCGAGTGGGACGATAATCAGACCGGAGAGGGCGAGGTGCAGGTCGTGACTTCCGGCACCGTCGGCCAATCGCTGGTGCCGATCGAGGGCAAGCCCTGCACGCTCCGTCCCGTCCAAGTCGCCCCCGGGCGGATCTGGGCGCAGTACAACTGTACGGACATGGAGGCCAGCCGCCAGCAGAACACGTTCTGCTCCTCGACCGGGTTCTTCGTGTTCGAAAACTGCGACCGCTGAGCCTGGAGCGGGGGGGCCCGGAGACCGAGCGCGCGTCGAGAGCGTCGCGCGCTCTTGCTCAGATCTTATCGGCGACCGGCGTACTGATCGCTGCCACGCCCGCGGGGGGTGTATCCGCCGTTTCCGAAGCTGCACTCGCCCCACCCGCACCGACGCCGGGAGGCTGCGGGAGCGTATCGGATAGCTTGATGCTTTCACGCTCGGGCGGATCGGAATCGATACGCACGATCACGGCGGTGATGTTGTCCTCCCCACCGTGCTCGTTGGCCATTTGCACCAGCTTGCGACAGGCCTCGTTCAGGTCCGGGGTCTCGCGGATGACTTCGAGCAGCTCTTCGTCGCCGATCATTCCGGACAGGCCGTCCGAGCACAGCACGTAAAGATCGCCGATTTCGCTGTCGTCGCTCTGCAAGTCTACCGTGACGTGATCCTGCATGCCGAGGGCACGGGTGATGACGTTTTTGGGGAGCTCGCTCTTTTGCTCTTCGCTGAGCTCGGGCATCGCCAGCAGGTAATCATTCACCAGCGAGTGATCGCGGGTCATCTGCGTGATCTCGCCCTTGCGCACCCGGTACGCGCGGCTGTCGCCGACGTGCCCGATGTACATTTTGCCTTTGCGTGGGCTGAACAACGCACCCACGACGGTGGTTCCCATGCCGTGGCACTCACGCGAGCGCGCACTGCGCTCGATGATCTGCCGATTGGCGATGCGGATTCCCGTCAGCAGACGGTTCTCCTCCTCCGAGAGGCGCGAATCGAAGTGGAACGGCCAGGTGACGTCTTCCGCCGCCGTGGCGCGAAAGAAATCGACGATTGCGTCCGTGGCCAGACGACTTGCTACGTCGCCGGCACGGTGGCCGCCCATTCCGTCTGCGACGACGTAGAGCTCCTGATCACTGAGAATTGCAAAACAATCCTCGTTGTGATCGCGTTGGAGACCTACGTCACTGATGCCAGCCGCGACTGCGCGCATCCTGGAGCTTTTCCTCCTGACAAATCGTGCACGGGCGGCGCACTCTCATGAATAACACCAGAATTTTCACGGCTCGGGAAACGTTGTCAAGGACAGGCTAGCGTACTTCCACGAGAAAGTCCTCAGGCCGCGGGGCCGCTTTGACGAACTCCCCCAGATCGGCCGCACAAGAGCCGGCAATTCAGCCGGTTTGACCAGCTTAGACGACCAGGATCTCTTTCTCTTTAGTCGCGATGATTTGGTCAACCGAGGAGCCCCCTTCGGAAACGATTTCCTCGGCCTTCTTCTTAGCGCGTTCGACGTCATCTTCGCTGGCGTCTCCGCTGGACTTCATTTCCGAGAGCATGTCGAGCGCGTCGTGGCGCGCTTTTCGGATACTGACTTTGCAGTCCTCACCATGCTTCTTGGCAACTTTTACGAGCTCTTTGCGGCGCTCCTCGCTGAGGGCGGGAACCGGGATGCGAATCAGATCGCCGTCATTCTGGGGGTTCAAGCCGAGGTCGCTTTCACGAATCGCCTTTTCCACGTGCGGAACCTGGGATTTGTCCCAGGGTTTTACGGTCAGAAGACGCGGCTCGGGAGCGCTGACCGTCGCCATTTGCGCGAGCGGCGTGGTCTGGCCGTAATAATCGACGCGCAGGCTGTCCAACATGCCGGGGTGGGCGCGGCCGGTGCGCAGCTTCCCGAGCTCACGCCTCAGCGCGTCTTTGGACTTTTCGATCGCCTCTCGCAGCTCGCCGAGCACGTCCTCTATCATCGCATCGCTCCAATATCTGTGGGCGCTCTGGTAACTGAGTCAGGGCATATAACACCCTGATGCACGGACTGCGAGCCCTGGCGTAAGCTCTGCCCCCAGCGATGAAATCCGAGCTAACGGCCTTATTCCGAGCAGTCCCATTCTTTGCGATCGCGCTTTTTGGCGGGTGCAAACAGGAGCCTGCGCGCCAGCCGCAGTATCCTGCACCACAGCCGTTACCGCCGGGCCCCAGTGCCACGGGCGGCGGCTACCCTGCACCAGCGCCTACTCCCGCTCCGAGCGGTCCGACGACCGAGCCCGCGCCGCCACCGGCCACCACCGCTGCGCCCCCCTCGAGCAGTGGCTCTACGGCTCCTCCAGCCAGCGGCTTTGCGTGTACTAGCGACGCGGATTTCCAGTGTCCGTTCGCGCGCTGCCTGAATTCACGCTGTGGCGGCTGCTCGAGCGATGCCGACTGCAAGCCGATCGCCCGCTGCCTACCCACGCCGCTCGGGGCTGCTTGCGTCCCAGGTGGTGGCGGCGGCAGCACGGCGCCTCCCCCCGTCGCGACCACGCCGGCACCCGCACCGCCGCCGGCTGCGCCGAGCCCGCCCGTAGTCGATGCGTTCGCGAGCGCTCGTGCGCGCTGCCTGCAGCGTACGAACGACTTTCGCGCGCGAACATCGGCGCCCGCGCTCGGCAGTCGCTCCGATCAGCTCTCGTGCGCGGACAACGCCGCTCGCTTGGACGCCGCGGCCAAGACCCCGCACAGCGCCTTCGGCCAGTGTGGCGAAAGCGCACAAAACGAGTGCCCTGCGTTCAAGGGCAACCTCGACGTGGTCGTCGACCGTTGCCTGCAAATGATGTTCGACGAAGGCCCGGGACAAGGACCCACGCACGGGCACTACACGAACATGACGAACCCGAGCTACCGCAATGTCGCGTGCGGTTTTCACGTCACTCCGGACGGCGCCGTTTGGGTGGTGCAGAACTTTTACCGCTAGTCGGGCGCCCCTTGCCGCGCGGACGAGCGGCGCTCGCGTCCGGAACCATCGCGTCGCGCGAGCCCATGCCGAAGCTGTATTTTTCCAACTCGTCGAGCTTCTTTTTGTCGATCTCTTCCACCACGGCCCGCGCGCTCGCCGCGACGCGCGCGGCCTCGGCGTCCGCGGCGCGAGTGCGCTCGAGCACGTAGTAGCCGAGCGCGCCGAGCATCGCCGCGGCGCCCATGAACACCCCCGCCATCACCCAGCCGCGGCGCTCGGGCCGCAATTCCGGACTCTCGTCAGCGGCGAGGTCGGCCGCGCGCAGCTCGTAGGCCGCGGTCTCGCGCTCGCGCTGAGCCCATTTCTCGAGCTCGAGCAAGGCGTCCGCCATCTGGCGAACGCTGGTGAAGCGCTGTTTCACGTCGCGCGCGCACGCACGCGCAAACCAACCGTCGAACGATCGCGGCAAGCGGGCGTTGATGCGCGAGGGCACGGGCATGGGCGCAGCGCACACCTTCAGCACCACGTCGCCGATGGCTTCGCCCTCGAACGGCACCCGCCCACACACGGCGGCAAAGGCGCAGGCCCCGAGCGACCACACGTCCGATGCCGGACTCACGGGGGCCGAAGCGGTGAGCGCTTCCGGGCTCATGTAGTGCGGCGTTCCCAGCACGGAGCCCGCCTGTGTAGCCGCAGCGCCCACAGCCGCTTCGTCTTGCACGATCTTGGCGATACCGAAGTCGACGAGCTTGACCGTATAGCCGTATTTACCGGCTTCGCGCTCTCGCGCCAGAAAGACGTTCTCCGGCTTCAAGTCGCGATGCACGATATTCGCCTCGTGCGCAGCCTCGAGCGCGCGGGCCGCCTGATCGACGATGTCCGCCACTTCGGGCAGAGGCAATGTGCCACGCCGGCGTATTGCTTCCTCGAGCACCTCGCCTTCGAGGTACTCCATGACGATATAAGGTTGCCCGCGCTCGGTGACGCCGTGATCGTATACTGCAACCGCGTGCCGGCTCTTCAGGCGCGCCGCTGCCTTCGCTTCGATATCGAAACGCCGCAGCGCTTCCTCGCTGCCCACTAGCTCCGGATGAATGAACTTGATCGCCACCAGGCGCTTCAAGGTCAAGTGCCGCCCGACCCAAACTGATCCCATCCCTCCCCGACCGATCAACCGTTCAACGCGATAGCGCCCGGCGATGAGGCTGCCCTCGATGTTGGACGGCGAAGACGCGGTCATGGGCTATTTTTACACCACATGCTCTTGCGCGTCGTTACTTGGAACATCCACAAGGGGATCGGCGGCGTCGACCGCCGCTACCAACTGCAGCGAACTATCGACCTCTTGCGCGCGGAAGCCCCGGACGTGGCTCTGCTCCAGGAAGTCTCCGAGGACCTGCCTCGCTCACACTTCCACGACCAAGCCGAGGTCCTCAGTGAGGCGCTCCACATGCCGCACCGCGTGTATGGTCCGCAGCATCGCTTCTCGCGTGGCGGCTACGGCAACGCCATCCTGAGCCGCTGGCCTCTCTCCAACGTGCACCACCTGGATCTGACGATCGGCACGCGCAAGAAACGCGGCGCGCTGCAAGCTCGCTCGCGCATCCGCTTCGGCGCGCACTCACGCACGGTGATCTTTCACAACCTGCACCTCGGGCTCGTCGGTTCCGAACGCGCGCTGCAGCTTCAACGCTTTCTGTCGAGTGAGCCGTTCAAGGGTCTGCATCACCGAACGCCGATCGTACTCGGGGGCGATCTGAACGATGTCTGGGGCTCGCTCGGACCGCGCTTTTTGGCGCCTGCCGGCTTCGCGCGTGCGGGACGGCTCCTGAACACGTTTCCCGCGATGCTGCCGGTGCGGCCGCTCGATGGCATCTTCGTGCGCGGCGATCTGCGGGCGAAGAGCTGTCACGCGTGTCGTTCGCAGCTGGCGCGACAGGCGTCGGATCACTTGCCGCTCTCGGCGGTATTGGATTTGAGGGTGGAGGAGCTGAGCGCGGCGTAGACTCAGTTCGCGAGCCGCGGATTGCCGACTCTTTCGTCCACTTTTCTCACGGTCGGCAAAAACACGCGGATCGTCGTGCCCACGCCGGGCCGCGAGTCGGTCAGCACTTCGCCTCCCACACGCCGCGCCTGAGCGATGACCATCGTCAGGCCCAAGCCGAGCGCGCCGGGCCGGCGGGTCGTGAAAAAGGGCTCCACGGCTCGGCGTCTCACGTCGGCCGACATGCCGGTGCCGTTGTCCCGCACTTCGATCACGCAGACCTCTTCGTGCAAGGTGAGCCGCAGCTCGATTTCTGCCTTGCGGTGCGGCAGGTCCGCGACCGCTTCGAGCGAGTTGGCGACGAGCGACGCGACAATCTGCATGGCCCAGCCCTTCGGGATCTCCACGAAGCAACCCGAGCTCGGCAGCTGCACGTTGAAGCGGGAGACACGCTCCACCTCCGCGCGCACCAGCGAGGCGAACTCCGAGAGCAGGACACCGAGATCGACCGTCTCGCCCGCGGGTTGCGTATCCGTGAGTGCGGTCATGCGCACGACCATCATCGCGGCGTCGCGCAATGCCATCTGCAGGTCCTGGAGCGCTGCGGCGATGTCCTCACGCGCCGGGCTGAGCTTGCGAGCGGCGCACAGCCGCCGCAGCACCGCGAGCGGCATGGGGGTGCCTGCGTCTGCATACGACTTCACCTCCTCGAGCAACTCGAGGAGCGAGCGCACGCTCATGTGCAACACTTCCGTGTTGAGCGACGCCACCGCCAAGGGGTTGTTCATCTCGTGCGCGATCGCAGCGCCGAGGAGCATCATGTGAGCCGTGCCGTCGTGAGTGGCCTGGTCGGCCATGCTGCGCTCACGCAGCTCGCGCGCGTTGGCCCGCACTCGAGCGCGCGCAATCAGGGAGGCGAGTGCGTCTTCCTCGACCTGCGTGGCCAAGAGCGTTTCATCCACACCCAGGCTCAAGGCCAGCTCTTCGCAGGCGGCGTCGGCGACCACCGCCACCACGCCGCCCCGGCCCAGCGCCGGAACGACGGCCGGGATGAACTCGCGGGGATGGACCCGAACGAACTCGATGCGATTGCCTCCGACGCTCTCGGCAACTCGCGCAAAAGAGTTGTCGATCGTCCATAGAATGGTGACCAAGTCGCCCAGCACGGACCTGAACGCTACGGCAAAAGAGCGCCGCATTCCAGACAAACCGCGGGCAATGTCGCGCGCTGTTCGCGCGGTAAGGGTTTTGTGCCACGCTGTCGTCCCGCATGCGACGCTGGAACGGCTGGGGTGAAGAACACGTGCACGCGCCGCTGAGCGCCAGCATGCTCGAACAACTGATGGCGTTGCTCGGGCCGGGGGTGCAGGTGCCCGATGCAACCTTGGAACAGGTGGTTCTGAGCGTACCCGCTGCCAAGGTACTGCGGCATGAGCTCATTTCCAGCACTGCCAACGAGCGCGTCTGGCATGCGCGCGGTCAGAGCTTTCCCGACTGGCTCGCACTGCGCAGTGGTCGTTTGGGCCTGTTGCCAGACGGCGTAGCGCATCCCAGCCGAGAAGAAGAGATCGTCAGTTTGATCGAGTGGGCACGCACGCAAAAAGTCGTGCTGATTCCCTACGGCGGAGGCACGAGTGTGGCCGGCCACATCAATGTCCCGCTTTGCGACGAACCGGTTGTCACGGTGGCTCTCGACCGGTATGCGGCGCTCGAAGAGCTCGATCGCACGAGTCAGCTGGCGCGTTTTCAGCCTGGCGTGCGCGGGCAAGATCTGGAACGGCAGCTCGCGCCCTATGGCTTCCGATTGGGTCACTATCCTCAGTCATTCGAGTATTCCACCCTGGGCGGATGGATCGCCACGCGCTCGAGCGGTCAACAGTCTTTGGGTTATGGGCGCATCGAGCAGCTCGTCGCCGGCTGCCGGGTAGCGACGCTCGGCGGCATGCTCGATTTACCCGAGTTGCCCGCGAGCGCTGCCGGTCCGGATCTCAAGGAGTGGGTGCTCGGATCCGAGGGGCGGCTCGGCATCATTACGCGCGCCAGCGTGCGCGTGACCCGAAAGCCAGAGCATGAGTCCTTTCATGCGGTGGTGTTCGGCAATTTTGCCACCGCGGTGGCGACCGTGCGCGAGCTGGTTCAACAGGGCCTCGAGCTCTCGATGTTGCGGCTGAGCGACCCGGACGAAACCGCGCTCCTGTTTGCGTTGCCGGAGCGCGCGGAGCAGGGACTGCGTTGGCTCGGCTTCGGGGCAGGACGCTGCGTGCTCTTGTTCGGAGCGAGCGGAGGACAGGGCAGCAGCGTGTTCGAGATCGCTCGAGCCTATGCGGTGTGTCGAGCGCGCGGTGCGCTACCGGCCGGTCCCTGGATCGGCCGAGTGTGGCAGAAGAACCGCTTCAAGGGGCCTTACCTGCGCAACAGTCTTTGGGACGCAGGCTATGCGGTCGACACGCTGGAAACGGCCTTGCCCTGGGCAGCCGTCGAGCGCTTTACGGCCGACGTGAAAGACGTTCTCACGCATGGCCTCGAGGACCGCGGTGAACGCGTGGTCTGCTTCCTTCATTTGTCCCACGTGTATCCGGATGGCGCGAGCGTGTACGTCACCTACCTGTTTCGGCGCGCGCGAGAGCACGAAGAGCTTCACGAGCGCTGGCAGGCGCTGAAGAACGCAGCCAGCCTGTGCATCGTCCGGCACGGAGGCACGATCAGCCATCAGCACGGCGTGGGTGTGGACCATGCCGGCTACTTGCAAGCGGAAAAATCCGAGGTCGGCATCGCGCTACTGCGCTCGTCGTTCGCGAGCCTCGACCCGCACGAGCTCTTGAATCGCGGCAAGCTCCTGCCCGATCGACCTGTTTGATGCGGCGCGGCGCGTAGCGCGCTGGCACAACTGCGCAGATCGCGTACTCTTTAGGTAGCGCGGAGGATTCAGTGACCCGACCAGCGCAGAGAGTGGCCGAGCGCATTCAGGAATCGCAGCCCGACGGGGGCTACCTGGACGCGGTGCGCAGCCGGCTCGGCCGCAAGGTCGAAGGTTTGGTTGCCATCGAACAAGAGCTCCTGCGCGAAGCGGCGGCCTCGCTGGGCCGCCAGGGAGCACGAGTGGAACGCGCGCTGGCCACCCTACGCGAGCTCGAGCGCGAGTTCGCAAACGAACCTTCCGAAGCCTTGGTCGAACGACACCAGGCCGAGCGTGCCGAAGCCGAGCGGGCATTGTGGAACCTACGCATCCAGCGCGAGGCACTCGGGCTGAGAAGTCATCGCGAGCTCGAGCGGCGCTATCCGTTGCCAGGGAAGCTGCGCTCGCCGGGCCAGCGCTGACTTCGTTGGAGAGCTCGGAGCTCGATTTGGCCCGGAGTGAGTTCGCTGCAGCGCTCAGAAGAACAGCAGCCCACCTTCGGAAAGGGTGACGCTCTCTTCGGATTCGAGCGTCAAGCTGAAGCCGGGGGCCGTCTCGACGTCCGCCCAGAGTAGGACGCGGCCGCACGACCCCACGAGCACCTCCGGAATCAGCTGCCGGCGCGGCAACGGTGCGATGTGATGCCCTTTGAGTACCAAGGGGGTGGTCAGCGCAATTTCGACGCCGCGTGCCAGGAGCTTGCCTTTGAGCCGGCCAACCAGCTGATTGGTGAGCTCACCGAGCCAGTCGCGCAGATCTCCGGCGACAGGAGCCGTGCGTTCGATGGGTTCGCGGCTCGCGCCGAGCAAACACATCCCGCGCGCGTTCTTGCCCACGAAACCCATGACGCCGCAGTACAGAAGGTCGTAGTCCGTGTCGGCTGCGTGCTCGGCGCGGCTGAGCGGTACACCGTACGCGGCAAACAGGTCGCAACACGCGAGCGCTGCAAGCTCGACGACTTGTCGCGCAGCCCCGTCATTTTCTTCGAAGGTCGGCATGTTCGGGTGAGCTCCCTTAGCGCGCTACCTTGCCGACGGCGCTGAGCAACATGTCTGGGTTGACGGGTTTGATGATCCAGCCCTTGGCGCCATTGTCCTTGGCGCGT
>DATHEN010001326.1:0-5536 GCA_035318565.1 Polyangiaceae bacterium | reverse complement strand
GGGCGGTTTCACTGGCATGGGCGCCGGCGTGCCAGACGCGCACGCCGGAAGCAGTACCATCGACAGAACGAGCGGGCGCACGGGCCGAATATGGCTTCAAAGGCCGACCTGCGGCCAAGTTTCGCTCAGGTCTCGAGCACGCCCGTGACGAGCAATACTTCGAGGATGCGCTGGCCCACCTCTTCCACGCTGCCCTCTCCGGAGACGTGCACGACCTTGTCGTCCGGCACCAGGCGCTCGGCGTTCTTGTAGACCGCGGCGAGCTTCAGCTGGAGCTCTCGCGCCTCGAAGATTTCCTCCGCGCCGCCGCGCTGCCCGCGGCGTTCCTCGGCCACCTCGTGGGGCACGTCGATGACGATCGTCAAATCGGGGCGCAGCGCGCAGGCGTTCACTTCTCGAATCCAGGGCACGACACGTTCACCGCTCGGCGCGGTCACCGATTGATACGCCAAACTCGACAAGTCGTAACGGTCGCTCACGACGACGGCGCCTTCGCGCAGCGCCGGCACGATCGTGGAATCCAGGTGATCGAGTCGATCGGCCGCGAACAGCAGGGCCATGGTGGACCAGGCGAACGCGCGGGGGCCGTCCGTGTCGGGAACGAAGAGCCGGCGCTGCAGGACCTGACGAATCAGGGCGCCGATCGGACCCGTGGTGGGCTCGCAAGTGAGCCGTACGTCCCGCCCGCGTGCGCGCAGGGCCTTGGCCAGACGTTTGGCGTGGGTGGTGCTGCCGCAGCCGTCGATACCTTCGACCACGAGGAACAGGCCGCGTGCCGGTCGTGTCATGCTCATGCCGCCACCCCTGCCGCGATCGGCGGCGTGTCCTCGCCCAGCACGATGTTGTCGATCAAGCGGGTGGTTCCACAGGACGCCGCAATCGCCAGCAGCGCGCGGTTGCCGACGTCCGAAATCTCCGCGAATGGCGTGAGCTCTTCCGGATCTGCCAGCGTCACGTAGTCCACGCGCAGCGCAGCCTGCTGGAGCCTCTCGGACACGAGCGACACGAGCGCAGCAGGCCGGCGTTCTCCCGCGGAAAAGCGCGCCGCGGCGTCCGACAGCGCGCGCGGGATGGAAAGAGCGCGCTCGCGCTCCTCGGGCGATAGATAGCGATTGCGCGAGCTCAGCGCGAGACCGTCCGCCTCACGCACCGTGGCGTGCGGAACGATGCGCACCGGCAACAGCAAATCCCGCGTCATGCGCTCGATCACCTTCAGCTGTTGGTAATCCTTGCGGCCGAACACCGCCGTGCAGGGTCCGGCAACGGCGAACAGCTTCGTGACGATCGTGCTCACGCCGTCGAAGTGGCCGGGCCGCGACGCACCGCACAGGTGCGCGGTGAGTCCGGACACCGTCACCCGGGTACGCTCGTTCTTCGGATACATCTCATCGACACCCGGTGTGAACACCAGCTCCGCCCCGGCGTCGCTACAACACTGCAGGTCCGCTTGCAGCGTGCGCGGGTAGCGCGCCAGGTCCTCGTTCGGTCCGAACTGCGTCGGGTTCACGAAAATGGTCACTGCAACTGCATCCGTATGCCGCCGCGCCGCACGGATCAACGCGGCATGACCCGTGTGCAGTGCGCCCATGGTCGGCACCAAACCCAGACGCGCTCCGCGTGCGCGCACGGCATCACATGCCTCACGAAACTCGCCGACCGTTTCACACACTCGAAGCGTCATGATCCGTCGTCACTCGCCGGGCCGTAGCCTGGTGGGCTGCCGTCGACCAGAGGTTTTGCGCCCGTGGGTTCACCCACGGTCCTTGGCTTGGCCATGCCGAAACTATGCTCGGCGGCCGGGAACGTGCCTTGCTGAACCTCTGCGACGTAACGCTGCGTGGCCTCCACGACTGCGTCGCCCAGCTCCGCAAAGCGTTTCACGAACTTCGGGTGGATCTCGCGGTACATCCCCAAGAAATCATAGCAGACCAGCACCTGGCCATCGCAGTGGGGGCCGGCCCCGATGCCGATCGTGGGGATCTGCAGGCTTTCACTGATGCGGCGCCCGAGATCGGCGGGCAAACCTTCCAGGACGATCGCATACGCTCCGGCTTGCTCCACGGCCTTGGCGTCGTTCACGACACGGACCGCAGCGTCTTCGCCCTTGCCCTGCACACGGAAACCCCCGAGCGCGTGCACCGACTGCGGGGTGAGGCCGACGTGACCCATGACGGGGATGCCGGCATCCACGATCCGCCGCACGTGCTCGGCCACGGACACTCCGCCCTCCAGCTTGACTGCCTCGAAGCCACCCTGTTTCAGCATCGTGCCGGCGGCCTCCAGCGCCTTTTCGCTCGAGACCTGAAAGCTCATGAACGGCATGTCTCCCACGACGTGCGCGCGCCGGGTAACGCGCGCAACGGCTCGACCGTGATAGCAAATCTCCTCGAGCGTCACCGGCAGTGTGTTCGACAATCCTTGCACCACCATGCCGAGCGAATCACCCACCAGCAGAACATCGGCCCCGCCTTCGTCGAGCAAGCGGGCGAGCGTGGCGTCATACGCGGTGAGCATGGCAATCTTGCGCTTGCCTTTGCTCGCAAGCAACGACGGCGCAGTGACTTTATCGCTCGGGGTCATGAGGCATCCCAGGCTAGCATCCTCGCGCCTCGGGGCGCTTCAGTTCTGCCCACGAGTTGAGCAGTCTTGGCACGAGCAGATCACGATCGGCACGAGAAACCACAAGTCACGAGAGAACCGGCGAGGCCGGCGCCTGCTGGCCGTCCGGTCGCATTTGACGCGAAGCACATCGGACTTTCTGCTTCGGACGCGGGCACCTGCAACATGCAAAAAGTCCGGCAGTGCTCCGCGCGGCCGCGCGAAACTCGAAATCCAGCAGCGTCAGCGCACACGCGGCCGCGTGCCCGAGCGGGTGGCGGATTGGGCCAGAGCCTCTGGCTCTCCCACCGCTCGCGCGCGCGGCAGCTGCTCTTCGAACCAGTCCGTGAGGACGTCGAGCAGGACTTGCAGCGGCTCTAATTTGTCCACAACCGTTCCCAGTTCGCGGGCCCGCGCACGCAGACTCTGGTCGCGGGTGGCCGTATAGAACACCACGCCCGCGCTGCGCTTACTCGAGAGCAGCTCCTCGGCCAGCTCCACACCGCAACCGTCCGGAAGATCGATATCCACGACGGCGCAGTCGAACTGACCTTCCACGGCGCGAGCGCGTTGCGCACTGCCCACGCGCACTACCTCATGGCCCAAACGGCCAACACCAATTGCAAGAACGGTAGCAAGCGGGGGGTAGTCTTCGACCACCAAAACTCGCGGCACCCTCGAATTCTAAGCTGCCATTGGCGCGCGGGCCACCGCAAAGCATTTCCAAGCGGAAATTGCGTAATACCGCGCACGCCACTGGCCTGGTCTCCGCGGCCATCCAACGCTAAAGTCGAACGCAACGTGGAGTCTTTCGCGGCGGCATTTCTCGAACGCTCCCGGCGTGTTCGCCGGCGCCTCTTGGCGCGGCGTGTTCTCAGCGGGTTGGCGATCGGACTCTTGGGGAGCGCGCTGCTCGCGGCCTTGTCCTGGTGGACGCGACAGGGCGAGCTGCGACTGTGGGCACCCGTCCTGGCCCTGGCCGGCGCAGCGCTGGGCTTCGTCCACGATCGGCGCAAGCGCTGGTCGGACAGCGACGTTGCCTTGTACCTGGACGCGAAGCTGCGCGCCGAAGAAGCCATCAGCACCGCCGTCGAGCTCGGCCGAGTGAGCTCCACCAGGCCCGCTGCCGAGACGCTGATCCTGGCACGAGCGGCCAGCGTGCTGCACGCGAGCGGAACGGACACGGCCCGCCCGCGCGTACTGCAGAGACAACACCTCGTTGCGCCGTTCGCAGGCGCAGCGCTGGCTTGGCTCAGCGTGTTGCCGCTGCCTCCGGCACCGGCGCAACCTGCCGCGGCACCGGGAGCAGAGACGGTTCGTCTCAAGGAGCTCAAGGGGCTCGAGCGCATCGCTCGCCTCGATCAACTCGGCGCGCGTGACAGACTCCAGAAAGAACGGCTGGAAAAGATCGCCGCCGAAGCGCGCAAGCTGCGCGCAGACCTCGCGCAGGGCATCGCCAAGCGTGAGGCGCAGGCGCGCATCGCCAAGCTGCGCGACGACATCGGCAAAGAAAAACTGCAGCTGAGCGACACGCAGAACCGACCCGGACTCGAAGCCGCGGTCGGTGCGCTCGAGAGCAGCGAAGCCACGCGCCGTGCAGCCAAGGCGCTCGGCAACGCCGATCTCACGGAGTTCGACCGCGAGATGCAGAAGCTCGCCAATCAGCTCGAGGAGAACAGCCGGAAAGAGGCCAAACGCGCGCTCGAGGAGGCCGCCAAGGCCGCACGCCAAAAAGGCGCTCGGGATCTGGCGCGCCTGCTGGAGGAGCAGCGCAAGTCGTTCGAAGAGCGTGAGGCGCACGCCGAAGCGCTGCGCGAGCTGGCACGCGGGCTCTCGGGCAAGCTCGACGAACGCGCGCTGGAAGATCTGCGTGAGTTCTCGCAGAACGGCAGCCCCGAGGCGCAGAAACGTCTGGCTGACGCGCTGGGCAAAGCACTCGAAGGTCTGTCCGAAGAAGAACGCAAGAAACTCCAGGAGCACCTGCAAAACCAGATCGAGCAAAAAGGCGCGCACACGCCGATGACGAAAGAGCAGCTCGAGGATCTGGCGCGCGAGCTCGCTTCGCCCGACGGCCAGAAGCGCCTCGAGGAACTGCTCAAGGAGCTCGCCAACCCAGATTCCGACGGCGAATCGCAGCGCGAGCGCGGTCTCGACGACGCAGACCGCGGTGGCGCCGAAGCAGAACGCGGGCTCGGAGTAGTACCCGTTCCAGTTCCGAGTCCCGGCGGCAATACGCCCGGCCCTCCCGGGGGGGATGCGAACGAACCCGGCAAAACGCCCGGGAGCGGCCCGGGCAGCAAGCGCGATACCGGCACTGGCGATCACGGCGGCAAGACCGAGTCCGTACCCGGCAACGAGCTGCGAGCGAAAGCCAACGCCAAGATGAACCCCGGCGCGCCCATGCACGAGGCCACGCTCGGCCGCACCGAAGCTCGTGCGGGAGAGACCGCACGCCAGAAAGGCGTCGGAGCGCTGGGTAAGGTTGGACCTGCCGAGCTGGGGGGTGTCGAAGGCTCGGAAGTACCGGAAGAGTACCGCGAACAGGTGGGCCGTTACTTTCAACCGTAACGGCTGGGCCCTAGCGTTCTACTGCGACAGATTTGAAGATAGCGGCGCTGCCGGCGCGCTGTTGCTCCGCGAGGCTTGATAGTACGCTTCGGGGAGAGCCGTCAGCGCGCGCCGTAAGACGAGATGAGTTCCACGTTGGATATCGAAACGCGCCTCGGGCGGGCACGCCAGGCAGCAGACACTTTGAAGGGCGCGATCGGCAGCGTCATCGTCGGTCAGAATTTGGTCGTCGATCAGGTGCTGTGGGCGCTGATCGCCGGCGGTCACGTGCTGCTCGAGGGAAGTCCCGGGCTCGGCAAGACATTGCTCGTGCGCACACTGGCCGCTTCGCTCAGTCTGAATTTTTCGCGCATTCAGTTCACGCCCGATC
>DATHEN010001325.1:0-8638 GCA_035318565.1 Polyangiaceae bacterium | reverse complement strand
GGAGTTGCCGGATGCGCCGCCGTGATCGTGACCGGCATCCCCGCCGACCCCGGCCGTGCCTCCCAGCGAGGGATCGAGCTCTGCGTCTTCGATGGACAGAACCTGCTTGCAGCTCGACCCGAGCAGAGCGCCGGTCAAAAGTACGAATACCAGCGCGCGCACGGACTTCAAAGGGCACCCCCCGAGCGCAGCCCACCGTGGCCACGCTGCAGGTCCAATGCGACGTTGAAGCGTGAGGCCGCGCGAGCCGAGCGTTGTTTCGGAGCGGTCAGCACGAGCACGAGCCCCGTGCCGATGAGCACGCCACCCGCCGCGAAAGCGATCGTGGAGCCGGTGGCATAGGACTTCGCGTCGTCACGCAGGGCGACGCCTTCGGCCGTGCACAAGCCCGGATCGGCCGGGCAGTGATCGAGCGATTCGTCGTTCTTGCTGCTCGCTTGCACGCCCAGGAACGTGCCAATGGCGAGCCCGAGGACACCCGTGCCGCCGACGATCCAACCGACCATACGCTGGGTGCTGCCAGGGTGTGCGATGTCCCCGCCGGCTGATAGCGATGCGCCAGCGCCCGCCTCCGCCGAGCCAGCGCCGGCGGCTTCATCCGAGACTTCCAGCAGCGGAACCTCGACTGCCGTGTCTGGTGTTTCCGGCGCGACTTGCGCGGTTCCGTTCCAGGTGAGTCGCCCCGGTGCTAGCGCTTGTAGGCGTACGGTGCCCGGGTCCACCGGGATCGGCGAGTTCCAGGAGGCGGTGGGGATGGCGTTGCCTTCCAAGCGAATTTCCAGGCCCTGGACGCGATGCGCCTCGGGAACGCGGACGGTGAGCCGAGAAAGGCGTTGCTCGAGCGCCGACGCGCGCGTCAGAGCGATGCGCTCGCGTTCCTCCTGGGCGCGCAGGCGCGCCAGCGACGCGGCCTCCTTGAAAGTGGCCCAGGCACTGGCGGTTCTGCCGAGCTTCTCGTAGCAGTCTGCCAGGTGCAGGATCGTGCCAATGCCGGGATCGAGCCCCTGACTCGCTTCGAATTTCGTGCAGGCTTCCGCGTAGCGCTGCTGCTGCATCAGCACGCGGCCCTCCTCGAACAGCGTTTCCGCGGCAGGTTTTACCAGCGCTCCCGAGCCTCCTGGTTGAGACAGCGCGGGAAGCGCAATCAACAAAGTAGCGCAGACCAACGCGATCCCTCGCGTAAGGTAGACCGAACTCGGCATCGAACCCCTCTCAGCGTCTACCACCGAATTGATTCGTATCCCAAGCATTGACTCCAGTCTTTGGAGCCGGGCTCGTTGCGGGGGCAACGGCTGGCGCCCCGGAGGGCGTGTTCGGTAGGGCTAACGAGGCGGCCTTGGCCTGCGCATCCGCGGCCGCTTGCGCCTTGGGGTTACTCACCACGCCGCGCGATCGACGTGCTCGGGAAGTGCGGGGCTGTGACTTGCCATGCGCCCGCTCGTCCGCGCTCTCCTCTTCAGCGGCGCCGGCTGGCTCCTGCGGCAGGTCCGCGACGCTGCGATGAGGCACCGGGGTTTCCGAGTTGGCTTGCGCAAACGGGGTGGAGGGCCCGTGGACGGGTGGGCTGTTCGTCGCCAGCTTGGAGGCGGGCAGTTGTTGTTGGACGGCGGCGCTGTGCTCGTCCGCAGTCTGCTTTTGTCCGGAGTTCGTCCAGGCGAAAACCGCGATCAGAACCGATGCGCAAGCCATGCCGGATGCGAACACCATTTTGCGGCTGCGAAGAGTATTCGTCAGTCGCTTCGTCTCGCGCTCGATGCCGACCCTGGATGCAGAAATCGCCAGTCCGTTCAAGCCGTGGGCCGTGACGCTGATCGGCACGAGCGAGCGCGGCAGCGGCGATCCATCGCGGCTCGGCATGGGCAGGCGCATGATACTGCGCCGGTAAGTCGTGGCAGAAATGCGCGAGACGCGCTCCGCCGAGAGTGCGGATCCGGGTGCCCCGTACGGCGCGAGCGCCGCCGCGAAGTCGGCGACGGTGGCGTAGCGTTCCTTCGGGTCTTTGCGGAGACAGCGCCAAATCACGGCGTCCAAGCCAGCAGCTACGTCTTTGACCAGGTCACGCACGCGCGGGGGCTCGTCGCTCACGACGGACGCGCACACGGCGGCCAGGTTTTCCGCGTCGAAGGGCGCGCGGCCCGTGACTAGCTCGAACAGAATCGCCCCGAGAGCCCAGATGTCGGCCCGCGAGTCGACGTTCTGTAGAGCTCTCATCTGTTCAGGCGCCATGTAATGCGGTGAACCGATGGCGCTGGAAGGATTGGTCACCGCCCGTGGCTCCGGACGGCCGAGCTCCTTCGAGATCCCGAAATCGAGCACCTTGATGATGGGCTCGCCATCGGCGCTCGTGGTCAGGAACAGATTCTCCGGTTTGAGATCGCGGTGAACGATATTCAACGAGTGGGCTTCGGCCAGCGCTTCGCAGGCCTGGATGATGAAATCCGTGGCCAAATCGCTGGCGAGCCGGCCATGGTGTTCGAGCAGGGTGCAGAGATCGCAGCCCTCCAGGTACTCCATGACGATGTAGGGAGACCCCGAGTCGAGGCGCCCGACGTCCAGAACGCGAGCGACATGCTCGGAGCGAATGTTGGCGGCAGCCCGTGCCTCATGGAGCATGCGGCTGACCACTTCGTCGCGTTCTGACAAGTCTGCACGGACGAGCTTGATGGCGACCGGCCGGTCGAGATCCAGGTGAGTGGCGTAGAGCACGACGCCCATGCCGCCTTCGCCGATCACGCCTTCCACGCGGTACTTGCCGCCGATGAGATCACCCTGACGCAAACCGGAAATGGAAACCGGAGCCTGTTGGGGATTCCAGGAGATCATTCGGTCGGCGCCTCCACGCCAGCAATCAGCGAAGCCGCTGTCCCACCCGCTGTACTCATGGCCGTTAAGTGCACCCTTGCTCTGTGGGAGCAGTCTTGAGTTTCTGGCAAAGGCCTTGGAGGAAAAGCAAGCTGAGTGCCATTGCGTTACTTATCCCCGGCGAGCCAGAGTGGGAGGGTGTGGCACCTGACGAACGTCGCACGCCGTGATTTCCTAAGGCGTGATGTGCTGAAAGCTGGCGAGAGGCCGAACTGCCGGTTAAGGAGCCACTTTAACACATTGGGGCGCTAATGAGTGTGCGCCCGTGATCAATTTTGTTTGACCTAGGAGTAACTCTCGGATGCGTAAGCTTGAAGATCGCGTAGCGGTGGTGACGGGCGCGTCGAGTGGCATCGGCCGCGCAACCGCTGTTGCGCTCGCAGACAGGGGCTGCGACCTCGCGCTCGCCGACGTGAACGAGCTCGGCCTCGCCGAAACTCGTGCCCTCCTGGAAAGCAGCGGACGGCGAATTTCTACGCACCGCGTAGACGTGTCCGACAAAAAGCAGATGGAAGACTTCACGCAGGCGGTACTCGCCGAGCACGGACGGGTGCACGTCCTGGTCAACAACGCCGGCGTGGGGGTCGCTTCGACCTTCGAGCAGCAGTCGCTCGAGGACTTCGAGTGGCTGTTCGGCATCAATTTTTGGGGTGTTGTCTACGGCTGCAAGTTCTTCCTGCCGCACCTTCGTCAGGCCGATGAAGCACACATCGTGAACATATCGAGCGTGTTCGGAATCGTCGGCGTCCCGATGAACTCCTCGTACTGTGCAAGTAAGTTCGCAGTTCGAGGGCTCAGTGAGAGCCTGCGTGCTGAACTCACCGGCACCCACATTGGCGTGACGAGCGTGTACCCGGGAGGCGTGGCCACCAACATCGCCAAGGCCGCCCGCTATGGCGCCGATCCTGAAGCTGAGGATTTACGCGCTCAGACCGTCAAACTGTTCACGCGCATGCTCCCGCCCGCCGAAGCGGCAGCGGCGATCGTGCGCGGCATCCGCCGCAACTCGGCGCGCGTCTTGATCACGAAAGAGGCACACGCCATCGACGCCATGAAGCGGATCTTTCCGGGCCTTGCCGGCGAAGCGCTCGGCAGAGCCTGGCGCTACCAGGCCGATCGCCGCAATCGCAAGGGCCGCAGCGCGTAGCGCGGATCATCGCCGGCGCAGACCGAACCAGGCGCCTCCGCAGGCCAGCGCGAACGCGGCGGGCGCAACGATCAGCGCGGTGACGATGGCGGCTGGTGCGGTCATCGAGAGCACCAGCAACACCAGGGCGATGGCGAAAGCGGCGCCGAGAGCAGGCTCCAGCACACTGGTTGCTGCCGCCGATCGAGCGATCAGAAACGCAGCCGACGGAAACGCGAGCAGCACGGCCGTGCCGATCAGCACGAGCGGCAGACTCGATTTCAGATCACCTTCGTTCGTGGTGCCGAAGTCGATGCCGAAGCGATGTCCCGCGTACACGGCGGCTGCAAACAGCGTCATCATCAGACCGAGCGTGGCCAGGCCGCCAATTGCGATCCAGTGCAGGAGCAAGGGACGATTCGGACGTTTCAGCGCCTGCCGCATTTCGTCGATCGAGGGCGGCTGCGGCAATGTACCGAGCAGCGCCAGTCGCCGTGACGACGGCGGCAATCTCTCGGTGAACTCCGTGAGCGCGCTCCAGCTCGCGATCGCCATGGCGATGAGCAAGGGCCCGATCACCACGAGCATGCCTGGTCCGCGCGCGAACAAGATGTAATCGAAGAGTCCGTGCAACAGCGTTGCTCCGAGCCACGCCAGCGTGAACCACTGCGGGCGCGCTCTGCCGGAGGTGCCGAGCGCATAACCCCACACGCCGGCGAAAAACAACTGCGCAAACGTAGCGAGCAGCGCGCGGAGCGCGCCGAGCACCGTGGGATCCGCCGCCACGTACATTCCGGCGTCGACGGCGCTGAAGCCCGCTGCACTGGCGAGAGCAGCGCTCACGCCGTCCGCGCTGTGCGTGATGCGATGCCGCGCGTAGAGGACCCACACCGGCACGAGCTTCGCCGCTTCCTCGAGCGGCGCGACGAACAAGAGCATGGCGAGCACGGCGGCGTTGTTCGCACCCGCTTCACCGTCGAACGACACGCCGAACACACGCAGCGCCGCGCGCTCCAGGTAGAACGCGCCTACCGCGAAGAGCCCGCCCACGCAGGCCAGCGCGAGCAGAGTGCAGCGGCGAATGTCGCTCGAAGGCCGCGCGCGCCAGGCGTACCAGCGCAGGAACACCAGCGGCGGAATGGCACACGCCACCCCGAGTCCGATACGCAGCACGTCAGAAATGCAGGCCTGCTACCGCCGTCAGAGTGGCACCCAAGCCGACGCTCGAGCCATCTGCAGCGTAGACCTCGGCAGAAGCCTCCGCGGAGGAGCCGCTCGCGTTCAAGCGACTCGGATCGACGCCGGGACGGGTCAGCGCCAGCACTTCGCCGGTGAAGTTTGCCCCAATCGAAAATAGATCGCTCAAGTAGAAGTCCAGGCCGAAGCCGCCGCGCACGTTGAAGCCAGTGATATCCACGCCGGCGTCGTTGAGATCGCCCCCGACATTGTCGCTGTCGAACGAGCCGATGGACGCGTAGCCGCCGCCCAGCGTGAAGTACGGCTCGATCGCGCCGAGTGGAATGCGCAAGCCGAGCTCGCCGTTCAACGTCCAGAGCTGCCAGTCCGCGAAGCTCGCTAGACGAAAGCGCGCGCCGAGCGTCACGAACACCAGCCGCACGCCTAGACCTGCACCGAAGAGTGGGCCGGTTTGCGTCGTGCCCACGGCGTCCGCGTCCACTAGGTCGTTGGCTTTGAAGGTCTGTAGCCCGAGGTGCATCCCGCCCACCTCGGCGTTCAACCACACGAACTCGAGCCCGCGCCCCGCGTCCTCACGATCAGCGCGCTGGAGCTCCTGCTCGGTGGACGTCGGAGGCGTGCTCGTCGCGAACGGATCACTGCCGGTGCTGTCCGGCGGTGCGAGCCCACCGGATTGCAAATTGCTGGGCGTTTGCGTGTTCTGTCCGTACGGCTGCGCGGGTGCGGTCTGTCCGTACGGCTGCGGCGAGGACCCCGGTTGACCGTACGATTGAGCGAAGACGAGCGCCGGCGCACACCAAGCGACCAGGAATGACGACACCGAAGCCACCTTCATAACGTCAAACACTACACCCGCTCCGGCCTTCGGGGAACAGGTGGTCCGCGCGGCTGGAAGAGGTGCGCAGCGCACGTACCTTCTTCGCCTTGCGGCCGGATGAGTGAAGCGCCCTTAGGTGCCTGCTCATCGAGTGCCCTGAGCTGGTACGATGCACCCGCATGCGTTCGTGGTCGCTCCTGCTCTGCCTCGCGCAACTCGCCAGCGCCTGTGCGCGCTCGAAGTCGGAGCCGAAGCATGAGCTGCCCAAGATCATTTTGGCGGACCCCACGGCGCCGGCCTCGGCGGAACCGATGCAGCCGACACCCGAGCCTCGGCGCACCGCCGTGAGGTTGCCAGCGCGGGAGAGCGAGGACGAACTGCTCGAACATTTGCTCGCAGGGGATGATCCTTCCGACGCGGCTGCCGAATCTGCTGCCCCGCGGCGCTAGCTGCGCTGAGCTTTAACGCGAACGCGGGCGTTGGGGTGGGGTCGCGGGAGCAGCCGGCGTGAGGGGGCCGCCGCGGGCGAGCGCTGACGAGAGCACGATGGCCACGCTGCGCACCACGGCCGGGCGCACGTGGGCGAGACGGTTCGCCAGATCCTCCATGCCGCCTGCGGGCATGCCCTCGCGCTGCAGTTTCGTCACGACGTGCTCGTGAAAGCGGGCGCGGAAGCGCGCTGTCATGACAGCAACTTCATCGAGCAGCGTTCGAAAGTCCGCGAGCTGAACGTCGAAGGGAACCCCGAGATCGGCAAGCGCACGCGCCGTTTCCAGGAGCTGCGAGTTGGGGGCGAACAGGCGGCCCTCGGCGTCCGTGCGCACGAGCTCGAGACTTTGCAGTTGCTCGAGTGCCGCTGCATCGTCGACAAGCTCTGGCAAGAGTTGCAGGATCTGCTCGTGATCCAGGCTGCGCTCGGAATCGAAGCCCGGAGTGGCGACGCCGTCTTCCACGTTCATCATGCCGAGCGTGCCGAGCGAACCTTTCCAGCGGGCGAGCAGGTCGGCGATCGAGGTCAGCGAGTAGCCGCGATCCTGCAGCGTCCGAACCAGGGTCACCCGCGCAACGTGTCGTTCCGTGTAGAAACCCTTTCTGCCTTCGAGCAGCGGAGGTTCGAGCAGGGCGCGCCTCTGCAGCTCGCGAAGGTTGCGCACCGTGACCCCCGTGCGGCGGGACAGCTCTTCGATGGGCATGCGATCCGCGGGGCTCTGCGCAGCAACATCCGGAGCGGCCGCAGTCTCCAGAGGGCGTCTCATGGCGTGTTTATGTAACATTCCGGGCTCGTACAGCAATGAGGAGTTGAGTTTCACGCCGGAGATCACGGCTGTTCTTGACATTCAGTATGTTACATAGATCCATGTAGCATATGAAGGTCATTGCTCAAGGCGAGCCGGCTACCCATGGGCGCTTCGGGTGCTTGCTCGGGATCCTGCTGTGTCACTGCGGTCCACAAAACCCGGCTGGCAGCGGCGGGGCTGCCGGAGCTGGGGCGGGTGGCGGGGGGCCAAGCTCTGGCGTAGCCGCGACGGTGGTGAGCGAACAGCGCTCGGTTCCGGCGCACTCGGCGCGCTTGTGGGAGCTCACGCTGGAGTCGCGCGCGCTGGGCAAGCAGACGCGCGCACGCTTGCTCGTTCCCGCACGCTACCTGAGCGCGCCGAACGAGCGCTGGCCCGTGCTGTATCTGCTGCATGGCGGCACGGACGATTACAAGTCGTGGAGCGACAAGACGGCGCTCGAGAGCATGGGCGAAGCTACCGAGCTCTTGATCGTGATGCCGGATTCGGGTTTCGCGGCGACGTACTCGGATTGGTACAACGGCGGGAACTTCGGACCTCCGCGCTGGGAGACGTACCACCTCGAGGAGCTGCGCCTGCTTCTCGAGCAGCGCTATCGCGCCAACGGCCGCTACGTGGTCGCGGGGCTCTCTTCGGGCGGCTACGGCAGCATGAAGTACGCTGCACGCCACCCGGATTTGTTTCGCGCGGCGGCGTCCTTCAGCGGCAACCTCGACCGCACGTCCAAGGACGACCTCGGTGCCATGCAGGGAGACAGCGCATTCACGTCGCTGATGGAGCAGAGCGCGCCCCACGCACAGTGGGGTGACCCGGCGCGCGAAGAGGTGCGCTGGCGCACGCACAACCCCGTCGATCTCGCGCCCAACTTGCGCGGCATGCCGCTCTCGGTCGCCACCGGAGACGGAAGGCAAGGCGGCTGCAGTCCCGGTAGCGGCACCGATCCGGTCGAGGCGGCCGTGCTCGTGAAAAATCAGACCTTCACGCAGAGGCTGAACCAGCTCGGTATCGCGTTCACCCGGCGTTTCTACAGCCCGGGCACGCACACCTGGTGCTTCTGGCAATCCGAGCTCCAAGCGGCGCTGCCGATGCTGAAGCAGGCGCTGTCGCAAGAACGCAGCGCGCCCGCGGCGTTCAGCTATCGAAGCGCAGAGGACGCGTTCTCCGTCTGGAGCTGGACGTTCCAAGTCAGTGATCGCGCAGGGCTCGCCTTCACGGACATCGACGCCAGCGCGTCATCCGTGGCTGCGACGGGTAATGGCCGCCTGCAGGTCACCACGCCGCCCGCGTACCAGGCGAATCGCCGTTATCGGGTCGGCAGCGCCGAAGTACAAGCTGACGCTG
>DATHEN010001324.1:0-4570 GCA_035318565.1 Polyangiaceae bacterium | reverse complement strand
GCTCCGCAGCAGGACTTCGTGGTGCGCACGCTGGCCAAGCGCGAAGCCGGAACTCTGCTGCTGATGACGGGCGAGATCGTTATTGCGGGTGCGGACACACGCGGCGATCACCCACTCGCGAACGTGTACCCGCTGCACTTCAGAAAGACCTATTTTCCCGGCCGGCTCCACGGCGATCCGAAGCATGAGTACGACAGCCACATGCGCGCGAGCGAGCTCATCGGCTTACCGCAACCGGTGGGCCATGGTCCGCGCACGTTTCGCAGTTGCTTGATCCCAGGCACCCCGTATAACCGCCTGTCTCCTTTCGGAGCAGAGCCCGAGGAAAGCAACATCGGCGCTGCGCACAAGCTGGCGCTGACTTCGGCCGCCGGCCTGTGGCGCATGCTCGAGGAAGCGTTCCAGCACCTGACCCGGCTGCACGCCGGGGGCCTGACCCACGGTGATCCCGAGCTGCACAACTTCATCGTATCGCCCTCGCCGCTCGAGCTGGTGCTGATCGACTTCGAAGCCGCAGCCACGAAGGCCGACCTCGGCGAACGGTTCATGGCGCGCTGCGCCCAGGATTTGCTGCCGCTATTGCGTGAGAGTGTCTTCGTGCAGTGCGCGCTCGGCCGTCAATCGGGAGCGCTCGCCGAACTGTGCTGGCAGCGCATGGACGAGCTGTTCAAGGCGCCCGACCGTTTCCGCGACGCGATCGCGAACGAAGCCCATTCGGCCTGAGCGGGGGTGAGCGCGCGCGCCCGTCTCACGGTCGAAGGCCGCACACCTCATGCAGAGGTCGCCCCGTCTTCTTCGCGTGCTTCAGCTGTGCGTAGCGCCAATACGTGTAGATGACGGGTATCAGCTCCAGCGTCAAAAAGGCGCTCGAGAGCAGACCTCCCACCATGGGCGCAGCGATGCGCTTCATGACGTCTGCGCCGCTGCCGGTGGCCCAGAGCAGCGGCACCAAGCCGAACAGCATGGTGCCCACGGTCATGAGCTTCGGCCTGACGCGCTGCACGGTGCCCTCACTGTGAGCGGCTATGATGTCTTCCAGATCGTGCACGCGATTGTCGCGCACACGGCGGGCGAACGCCTGATCGATGTACACGATCATGACGACGCCGGTTTGCGCCGCGAGCCCCATCAGCGCGATCACGCCGACCCACACTGCCGTGGAGAGCCTGTAGTCGAGCAGATAGAGCATCCAGAAGCTGCCGACGAGCGCGAACGGAATCGAGAGCAGCACAATCAGCACCTCGACCAGGTTTCTGAACTGCAAGTAGAGCAGCAGCAGAATGAGCGCGAGCGCGAGCGGAACGAGGATCTGCATGCGCGCCTTCATCTGCTCGAAGAGCTCGTATTGTCCCGTCCAGCGCATGTACGTGCCCGGGGCGAAACTCAGCCCGCCCGCTGCGGTCGCAGTCTCCACACGCTGTTTGGCGTCGCTCACGTAGCTGCCCAGATCTCGTTCCGGCACCACGTCGATGTACAGGTAGCCCACCAAGAGTCCCGCTTCGTTTCTGAGCATGGGTGGACCCGCCGCTACGCGCACGTCGGCCAGGTCCCCGAGCGGGACGTGCCGTGCAGCGCCGGATTGCCCGCGCTCCGGCAGCGCCACGAGCACGTCGCGTACGGCTGCGGGCGTTGCCCTGAAGTCCTGCTTGTAGCGCACGTTCACCGAGTAGCGCGCACGGCCTTCGATGATCACGCTGACGGGTTCACCTCCGATCGCAGATTCGATCACGGAATTCAGATCTTCGACCTGCATACCTAGCCGCGCCAGCGCCTCACGGCGCGGCACTATGTCGAGGTACGTGCCACCGAGCGAGCGTTCGTAGAATACGCTGCGCGTGCCCGGAACCTGCGCGATCAGTGCCTCCAACTTCTGGCCGGCGCTTTCTACGTCTTCGAGCCGCGAGCCGAACACCTTCACACCGAGCGGCGTGCGCACGCCGGTCGTGAGCATGTCGATGCGCGTCTTGATCGGCATGGTCCAGGCGTTCGTGAAGCCGGGCAGCTCGAGTTTGCGGTTCATGTCCGCGACCAACTCGTCGAAGCCGAGCCGTTGCCGGTCCGGCCAAATCGGACGTAAAGCGCTGGCGAGCCAGGCAGGTGCGAAACTCGAGTACCAGCGCGGCCGCGGGTGCTCGGGCCACTCGGCTTCCGGCCGGAGCTGAATGATGGTCTCCACCATCGAAAGCGGCGCGGGATCCGTCGGCGTCTCGGCGCGGCCGACCTTGCCGAACACGGTTTTCACCTCCGGAAAGCTCTTGAGCAAGGCGTCCTGGCGGGTGAGCTGGCGCTTGGCTTCCTCTATCGAAAGACCCGGCAGCGTGGTGGGCATGTACAGGATGTCGCCTTCGTTCAAGGGCGGCATGAACTCGCTACCGAGCTTCAAATAGATCGGAATCGCCGACAGCACGCAGAACACGCCAATCGTGAGCGTGGTACGCGGCCGGCGCAGCGCCACGTACACGAATGGCTCGTACAGTGCTCGGATGGCTCTCGACACCAGGTGCTTGTCCTCGGACTCGATCTTTCCGCGCAGCAAGAGGTCGCGCAGCGCCGGAGCCAGGGTGATGCTGAGTACCGCGGCACCCAGCATGACGAACGTCTTGGTGTACGCCAGCGGCTTGAACAGCCGACCCGCTTGCCCGTTCAAGCCGAAGATCGGCACGAACGCCGCGGCGACGATCAGAAGCGAGAAAAAGATCGCCGGAGTGACTTCTTTGGCCGCCTCTGCCAGAAGCCGCGCGCGTTCCGTGGGCGGCAAATCCGGCGGCGCGTGCTCGAGCTTCTTGTGGCATGCCTCGATCATCACGATCTCGGCGTCCACGGTCGCGCCGATCGCGATCGCAATGCCTCCGAGGCTCATGATCGTCGCAGGCACGTCGAACACGTACATGGGCACGAAAGCCAGCACCACGGCCAGCGGCAAGCTGATGATGGGCAAGAGCGCGCTGCGCAGGTGCATCAAGAACACGACGATCACCAGACTCACGACGGCCATTTCTTCGGCCAGGGTCGTTCGCAGCGTGGCGATCGCGCGATCGATCAAGCTGGAACGGTCGTAGGTGGTCACGATTTCGACGCCGGGAGGCAGCGTCCCGCGCAAGGACTCGAGCTTGTCTTCCACGCGCTCGATCACGTCGCGCGCGTTCTCGCCGTAGCGCGCGATCACGATGGCCCCGACCGTTTCTCCGCGCCCATCGAGCTCCGCGAGCCCGCGCCGGATATCCGGGCCGAGCTGCACGCTGCCCACGTCCGCCACGCGGACCGGCGCGCCGTTCGGGCCGGCGCGGATGGCGATGTTACCGAGCTCGTCGAGGTTCTTCAGATAGCCGCGGCCGCGCACATAGTACTCGCGTCCGCCCATCTCGAGCACGCGCCCGCCCACCTCGACGTTGGAGCGACGCACGGCGTCCGCCACGTCCGAAATCGAAATTCCGTAGGTCTTGAGCTTGTCGGGAGCGACACCGATCTGGAACTGGCGTTCGTAGCCGCCGATGCTCGCGACTTGTGCGACGCCGGATACGCTCTCGAGCGCGTAACGGAGGTTGAAGTCTTGCAGGCTGCGGAGCTGCGAAAGATCGAGCTTTCCTGAGCGATCCACGAGCGCATACTCGTAGATCCAGCCCACGCCCGTCGCGTCGGGGCCGAGCGTCGGCGTAACTTCGGGCGGGAGGCGGGTCTGCAGTGAGCTCAGGTATTCGAGCACGCGCGAGCGCGCCCAATACACGTCCGTGCCTTCCTCGAACAGCACGTGCACGAACGACATGCCGAACATCGAATAGCCCCTGACCGCGCTCACGCGCGGCGCGGCCAAGAGCGCGCTCGAAATCGGGTAGGTGATTTGATCTTCCACGAGCGTCGGAGAACGCCCGCGCCACTCGCTGAAGACGATGACCTGTGGATCGGACAGGTCCGGAATCGCATCCAGTGGCACGCGCCGCATCGCCTGGATGCTCAGGGCCGCCAACGCGGCGTACGTCAGCAGCACCAGCCAGCGATGCCGCGCACAGGCGTCGATGATCCGGCCGATCACGGGGCGCCCGCTTCGGGCCGTGCAGGCGTCTCCAGCAAGGCGGCCTGGAGGCGGCTCTCGGAGTCGATCAAGAACGTCGCGCCGGAGACCACGCGCTCGCCCGGCACCAGGCCGCGGCCGATCTCGATGCGTTCCGGTTGCTCGTTCGAGACGACCACGGCTCTGGGGGCGAAGCGTCCGCCGCCCTCGTCCACGAATACGTAGCTCGAGAGGCCGGTGTCGATCAGTGCATCGCGCGGGACCCACACGCCGCCCGCGCCTGTCGCTGCAACGTCGAATTCGACGTAACCCGACTGCCCTGGGGCGAGCGCCGCCTTGGCGTTGTCGAGCAGCATGCGTACGCGCCGGGCACGCACGTCACCCGCCACGTTGGGATAGACGAGATCGATCTCTACTTCGGCCATCGGATCTGCTCGACCGGAGGCGAAGAAACGCCCCCTGCTGCCGAGCCCGAGCTGGAACGAGTCGCGCTCGTACACGTCCGCCACGAGATAGACGCTGGACAGGTCCACGATCTCGTACAGAACCACGTCCGGGGTC
>DATHEN010001323.1:0-5266 GCA_035318565.1 Polyangiaceae bacterium | reverse complement strand
GCCTGCCTTCTGCACGACGCGCAGCGCATTCTCGAAGAGCTCGGCTCTGCGTGCTCGGCCCGATTCCCCGTCGAAAAAGCCCGCTGGCGACGGCGATTCTTCGATGATCTTTTGATGCCGACGCTGCACGCTGCACTCGCGCTCTCCGAGCGTCACGCCTCGGCCATGTGCGTCGCAGAGCACTTGAACCTCGATGTGCCGGGGCGATTCCAGATAGCGTTCCAGGTACACGCGTTCGTCCGCAAAAGCGGCCCGACCACGGTCCGCGCACGTCTGCGCGGCCTTCGGCAAATCGGCGAGCGCGCGTACGATCTGCATGCCGATGCCGCCGCCCCCGCCGGCCGCCTTCACCAGCAGCGGCAAGCCCACGCGTTCGGCTTCGGCGCGCAGGCGCTCCGCGTCGGCCGGATCTACGGGCCCATCGGAGCCAGGCGGTGGCTCGACACCCGCGGCACGCGCCAGCGCACGCGCCGTGATCTTGTCCCCGAACGCCGTCAGCGCGGCGGGGCTCGGTCCCACGAATGTTGCACCCGCCTGCGCAACTGCGCTCGCGAAATCGGCATTTTCACTCAGCAAGCCGTAGCCGGGATGAACTGCGTCCGCACCAGTGGCTTCGATCGCGGCGATCAGGGCTGGGACGTTCAAGTAGCTGTCTTTTACGGGCGCGCCGCCGATACGCACCGCCTGATCGGCCAGCGTTACGTGCAGCGCGCTCGAATCCGCATCCGAGAACACGGCCACGGTTTGCAGGTCGAGCCGCTCGCAGGTCTTCAGAATGCGGCACGCGATCTCGCCGCGATTCGCCACCAGCACTCGTCGAAACATCACAGTCGGCTTCGCTCCGCCGCAGCTGCGCGTCAATGTCGAGGCGGCTACTGCGTGAGCTCCGGCACGACGCGCAGCTTGCGACCGCTGACGAGTTCGTCCGCCATTGCGAGCTGACCGCACGCGGCGGCCACGTCGTCCCCGCGGCGTGTGCGCAGAAAACACGACAACCCTGCGCGCACGAGCTGATCGCGAAATGCCTCCACGCGCTGGTCGTCCGGAGCCGTGAGCTCGGAGTTGCGAATTCCGTTCATGGGGATCAGGTTCACTTTGACGCGCAAGCCGCGCAGTACGTTCACGAGCTCGCTGGCGTGCGCAGAGCTGTCGTTGATGCCGGCGATCAGCGTGTATTCGATGGTGATGCGGCGCCGCTTCGGCAGCGGATACTCGTGCAACGCTCGCAGCAACTCCTGCAACGGATAACGTTGATTCATCGGAATGATGCGGTCACGGGTGGCGTCGTTCGGCGCGTGCAGCGAAATCGCCAGCCCGATCTTGCCCTCGAAGTCGGCGCCCAGCTTGCGAATGCCGGGGACGAGCCCGACCGTGCTCACCGTGATGCGCCGCGGGCCCATGTTGCCGCCGTCCGGATGGGTCAAGAGCCTCAGCGCGCGCGCAGTCTGGTCATAATGGTGAAGTGGCTCGCCCATACCCATGAACACCAGATTGCGAAGGTCCTCGTGCGGCTCGAGGTACTGTCGGGAAAGGATCACCTGCGCCACGATCTCGTGCGCGCCGAGACCTCGCATGAGTCCTGCTTGCCCGCTGGCGCAAAACGCACAGCCCATGGCACAGCCGAACTGGGTGGATACGCAAAGCGTCACGCGCTCGCGATCGAAGGCGGTTTCGCCGTCTTCGCTTTCCTCTTCTTCCTCCGGAGCGAGCGCGTCGCCGGCGGCACGCGTCATGGGAATGATCACGCACTCGACTCGAGCCCCCTCTGCCATTTCCAGGAGCAGCTTGCGCGTGCCGTCAGCCGAGCGGTAAACGTGAACGACGCGCGCAGGCGGCTCGAGGCCGCTCTGCGCGAGGCGCTCCCGCAGCGGCTTGCCGAGGTCGGTCATGAGCGCCGGATCCAGCACGCCGCGCTTGTGAATCCACTGGAAAATTTGGCGCGCGCGGTACGGCCGTTCTCCCCACTCGGAGAGTGCCAGAGCCCACTCTTCGGGCAAGCGCGCGATGGGTACGACCGCCGTTGCGTCTTTCATTCCTGCTCTTTGGCTTCGTTCCAGTAACCGTCCAGCTCGGCCAGTGAAATGCCGGTGCCGGGCTTTCCATCTGCGCCGCTCGGCCAACCGCCGTGACGCTCGCGAACGCGAGTTTCTACGTGAGCGAAGCGCTGGCCGAAACGATCCGCCGTTTTGCGCAGAGCCATCTCCGCGTCCATCCCATGGTGACGCGCCCAATTCACCAGCGCAAACAGCACGTCTCCGAGCTCGTGCTCTATGGCCTCGCTGTCCGAAGCCGCCACCGCCTGGTCGAGCTCTGCGAGCTCCTCGCTCACCTTCGCGCGCGAGCCCTGCTCATTCGGCCAATCGAAGCCCACGCGGCTCACTTTGTCGCTCATGCGCTGCGCGCGGTAGAGAGCCGGCAAGGACCGGGGCACGCCTTCTAGCAAGCCGCGATCACGCTTTTCGCCTGCCTTGATGGCTTCCCAGTTGCGGAGCACTTCGCTCGCGCCACTGACTTCCACGTCGGCGAACACGTGCGGGTGGCGCCGCACGAGCTTTTCGATGATGGCGCGGATCACGTCGTCAGGCCCGAAGCTCTGCTCCCGACGGGCAAGCTCCCCGAGGAAAACGACCTGCAGCGCCAGATCCCCGAGCTCGTCCTTGAGCTCGGCGGGATCGCCCTTGTCTATGGCGTCGATCACCTCACAGGCTTCCTCGAGCACGTAGCGGCGGAGCGACCGAAAGTCCTGCTCGCGGTCCCACGGGCAGCCGTCCTCGGCCAGCAGGCGTTGCATCAAAGCAACCAGCCGAGGATAGGTTTCGCCCGCCTGATCGGCCAAGGGTCGGGGTTCTGGAATCTCGAAGGATCGTCCCACGGGGGCTGTCTAGCATCGAGTCGAGCTGGCGGGCAGCGCGGCACCCCCGCCGCGCGACGTTCTTGGAGCACTGGGCTGCAGGGCTACCGCTACCCCTGCCGGCCGGGGCTCTCTATGCTCCCTGCCATGGAAAGCTCCGACGTCCTTCTCATCGAGCGTGAGGGCGCCGTCGCCCGCCTGACGCTGAATCGGCCGAGCACACGCAATGCCCTCAATGAGGAGCTGATCCGCCGGTTGCGCGCGGCCGTGCTGGAGGTGGGCGAAGACCCGAGCGTGCGCGCGGTGATCCTCGGCGCCAGCGGCGAAGGGTTCTGTTCCGGCGCCGACCTCCGCGAAGGTTTGAGCGCGAGCCCCGACCGAACGCTAGATGAACGCATCGACGAGCTGCACGACGTGGTGCGCGGGATCGTACACGCGCCGAAGCCGTTCGTGGCCGAGGTCAACGGCGGCGCCGTGGGTTTCGGCGCAGATCTGGCGCTGGCCTGCGATCTGCGGGTGTTGTCGAGCACGGGCTACATTCAAGAAAAGTTCGTCAAGATCGGCCTGATGCCCGACGGCGGCGGCACGTTCTGGATGCCGCGCCTGGTCGGCATCGGCCGTGCACTCGAGTACCTGATGCTCGGCACCAAGATCGAGGCCTCCCTCGCGCTGGAGCTCGGCTTGGCCAATCGCGTGGTGGAGCCGTCGGCACTTTCGGAAACCTCGGCAGAGCTGGCCCAGGAGTTGGCCAAGGGCCCCCCGCTCGCTCTGGCTCAGATCCGCAAGGCGGTGCGCGAGAGCTTCAGCGGCACGATCGACGATGCGCTCAAACGTGAAAAATCTGGGCAGATCGGGCTGCTGCAGTCCGCCGATCTGATGGAAGGCGTGCTGGCGTGGGTGCAGCGCCGTGACCCAAAGTTCTCGGGTAAGTGAGCAACGCTCAGAACAGGTAGCGTTCGCCGGAATCGCAGAGGATCGTGACGACGTTGCCTTGCAAGCGTGAGGCAATGTCGCAGGCGGCGTGAACGTTCGCGCCCGACGAAGGGCCGACCAAGAGGCCCTCTTCGCGCGCGAGCCGGCGGGCCATGCGCTCGGCCGCTACGTCGCTCACCTCGACCACTTGGTCCACCAAGTCGCGTTCCAGAATGCGCGGCACGAAGCCGGCACCGAGCCCCTGAATACCGTGCATCCCGGGCGTTTTGCCGCTGAGCACGGCACTTCCGGACGGCTCGACGGCGATGACTTTCACGTTGGCGCCGCGCGCACGCAGCACGCGGCCCACACCCGTGATGGTGCCGCCCGTTCCGACACCAGCCACGAAGGCGCTCAGATCCGCGCCCATCTGGTCCAGAATTTCGAGCGCCGTGCCCTGCTCGTGGCTGAGCGGATTGGCGGGGTTGTCGAACTGGCTGGGCATGAACGCAGCCGGCGTTTCGTCGAGCAGGCGCATGGCCTTGGCGACGGCGCCGGACATGCCCTCCTGCGCAGGGGTGAGCACTATTTCGGCACCGTAGGCGCGCAGAATGTAACGCCGCTCGAGGCTCATGTCCTCGGGCATGACGAGCACGCAGCGGTAGCCGCGCACGGCGGCTAT
Source organism: Polyangiaceae bacterium (assembly GCA_035318565.1). Lineage (GTDB taxonomy): Bacteria > Myxococcota_A > Polyangia > Polyangiales > Polyangiaceae > DATDJP01. The sequence goes on along the minus strand of DATHEN010001323.1, from coordinate 821 downwards.
CATGGCCAGGCTGATGCCGGTGTTGCCGCTGGTGGCCTCCACGAGCGTGGACCCCGATTTGATGGTGCCTTGCGCCTCGGCTGCCAAGATCATGGCCAGCGCCGGGCGATCCTTCACGCTGCCGGCCGGGTTCATGAACTCCGCTTTGGCCCAAACCACGGCCCCGCCCGACGGGCTCACTCGGCCTAGCCGGACCAGCGGGGTCGAACCGATCAAGCCGAGCACTCCATCGGCAACGCGCAGGCCCTGTTGCGTGCGCCGTACGTCGCTGCGCTGCGGCGGTGTGGGCGGAGCGTCTTCGTTGCGAGCCATCCGCCTCAACGTAGTCCTTCGACTAGCAACTTTGTACTGGCTTTTGCAAAGGCCGCGGCCCGAGCGGTCAACGGGGCTCGCCAGCGGCTCGGACGACGCGACCGGCGGCGCGGAGCTCCACCCCGCCCTCCAGCGCCTTGGTCAGCACGCGAGCCAGAGACCGGACGCGGCTGTCATCGGCCGAGCGGCAGCTGCTCGTGATTTCTCCGACCGTTTCGCTGCCCGCCAAGACCGGTGTGCCCGCGGCCAGCGCGGCTGGCCCGTCCGCATCGAGCCGAACGACGCGGCGTTTCACTTTTCCGCGCATGTCCTGCATGCACACCACCTCTTGACCGAGATAGCAGCCCTTGGACCAGGAAACAGCGCGCCGGTCGAGCGATGCTTCGTGCGGGTTGTCTTGGGTCCCGAAGTCGGTTCCGAACTCCGGCAGCGCGTACTCGATACGCACGCAGCGCCAGGCATCGGGCGAACTGCGAGCGACCGCCGGATGGTCGATGAGCACGTCCATG
>DATHEN010001322.1:0-4407 GCA_035318565.1 Polyangiaceae bacterium | reverse complement strand
CTGCCGAGCCGTTCAGTCACGTGCGCCTGAACATCTTTCCGGACGGCGGAGTCGCTCGTTTTCGCGTGTTCGGTCGGGTGGAACCGGATTGGGCATGTCAGCAGGTCGATGAAACGACGCGCCCGCACATCGAGCCGGGCGACATCGATCTGGCTGCGGTTCTGAATGGCGGCATGGCACTCGCGTGTTCGGACGCGTTCTTCGGTCCGATGAACAATCTGTTTTTGCCGGGTCGCGCCCAGAACATGGGCGGGGGCTGGGAAACGCGTCGCAAGCGCGCGCCGGGGCACGACTGGATCGTAATACGACTGGGCGCCCGTGGTGTGCCGCGGAGCGTGGAGGTGGATACGAACCACTTCAAGGGCAACTATCCCGACCGGTGCTCGCTCGAGATCATCGATGCTCCCGGCGCCCGCATCACGGACTTGGTGCAGAGCCCCGACTTTCGAGCGCTCCTGCCGGAGGTCAAGCTCCAGGCGCACACCCGTCATTTCTTCCGGGCCGAGCTGATGGCGAGCCGCGTGGGGACCCACGTGCGTCTGAATATCTTTCCCGACGGCGGAGTGAGTCGCCTGCGATTGTGGGGTCAGCGCGCGTGAGTCCGGCGCATGGCTTGCTGAATGCGCTGCCCGAGGCCGCCGCCCGCGAGGCGCTCGAGCGCTGCTGTGGCTCGAGCCGCTGGGTCGCGGAGCTGCTCGCGGAGCGCCCGTTCGAAAGCGATGTCGCGCTGTTCGCCGCGGCGGACCGCGTCTGGGCGGCGCTCGGTCGCGACGACTACCTGGAAGCGTTTGCGCATCACCCGCAGATTGGCGCGAGTCTCGCGGAACTGCGCGCCCGTTTCGCCGCGACCAGCGTCTGGTCGAACCAGGAACAATCCGGGGTCCGCGGCGCAGACGAGTCGACCCTCGAAGCGCTGTGCGCCAAGAACGCGCAATATTTGGCACGCTTCGGCTACATTTTCATCGTTTGCGCGTCGGGAAAGAGCGCGCGTGAAATGTTGTCCTTGCTCGACGCCCGCCTGGACAACGCCGCGGAAGTCGAGCTACGGCTTGCTGCGGCCGAGCAAGCCAAGATCACGCGACTCAGACTGGAGAAGCTCGCACCATGAGTCCCATCACCTCCCATGTGCTCGATACCGCGTTGGGCCGTCCAGCCGAGAACTTGAGAGTGCGCCTCGAGCTGTGCGGCGACGCCGGCAGCTGGCAAACGCTCGCCGAGCGCGCCACGGACCGGCAAGGGCGCGTCAGCGACTTCCTGCCGGAGGGATCACTCGAAGCGGGCACCTATCGCCTGGTGTTCGACACGCAGAGCTACTTCGATGCGGCTCAGCGAGAAACTTTTTACCCTGGGATCGAAATCGTCTTTCGGGTGACGGTTCCAGGAGAGCACTATCACGTGCCCCTCCTACTCAGTCCATTCGGCTATTCCACCTATCGCGGCAGCTGAACTCCGAACCACGCACAGCGAAAACAGAAGCATGAGTATTCATCGACACGCGCGCAGTGAGCTCAAGGCGCTGGCGCGCGCCAATCGCGCTTTTCTACGCAGCTATCCCGGGGATCGCCCCACGCGCCAACCCGTGCACACCTTTTACGGCGGTGCGCACCTGTACACCGCGGAGACACCGCGGCGCCTCGGGGAGCTCGCGCTGCGCAGCCTGGACGCGTATGGCCGAGATCCAGTCGAGTTCGCGCGCGCAGTCGGCTTGGTGCCGGGCCTCGAAGCCAAGCCGGGCGAGCTGGCCTGGCTCAGTGCCCAGCTGCAGCGGGATCCAGCGCGACTCCAGCGGGAAAATCGCAGTGCTTGGCTGGCGTTGACCGTCCACCAGCGAGTCCGCGCCAAACTCTCGCGTGAACCGGTAGAAGACTTCCGCATCGATTTCGAAGACGGCTTCGGTGCGCGCTCCGACGCGGAGGAAGACGAAGTGGCCGTTGCCGCCGCGCGCCAGCTGGCCAGAGCCCTATCCGAAAATCTGCTCCCTCCGTTCATAGGGATTCGCATCAAGAGCCTGAATGAAGAGTGGACGGCGCGCTCGATCAAGACGCTCGACCTGTTCATCTCCACGTTGGTCGCCGAAAGCGGCGGCCGCTTACCCGAGCCGTTCATTGTCACCTTGCCCAAGGTCAGGGTGCCCGAGCAGCCGCGCGCGCTGGTCCGGCTCCTGGAGGTGCTCGAAAAGCGTCACGGTTTGAAACACGGCGCGATCTCGATCGAGCTGATGATCGAGCTCACGCAGACCCTGCTGGACGCCAAAGGCCGCTCGCCGCTGCCGGCGCTGCTCGCTGCATGCGAAGGCCGCTGCTTCGGTGCTCACCTCGGTACCTATGATTTCACGGCATCTTGCAACATCACCGCCGCGCATCAGCGCATGGACCACCCGCTCTGCGATCTCGCCAAGGGCATGATGCTGCTCGCCTATGCCGGTCGCGGCGTGTTCTTGTCCGACGGCGCAACGAACATACTCCCGGTCGGCCCGCACAAGGACGCTCAGCTCTCGGCGGAGCAGCTCGCAGAAAACCGAGCAGCGGTGCATTCGGCCTGGAAGCTCGCGCACGCGCACATCCGCCATTCGCTGGAAGGTGGCTTCTACCAGGGCTGGGACTTGCACCCGGCACAGCTGCCCGTGCGCTATGCGAGCTGCTACGCGTTCTTCCTGGAGAGTCTGCCGCAGGCGGCGGAGCGGCTGAAAAACTTCATCGCAAAGGCCGCGCACGCCACCTTGGCCGGTGACGTAATGGATGATGCGGCCACCGGCCAGGGCCTGCTGAACTACTTTCTGCGCGCGCGAAACTGCGGCGCAATCGAGGCGAGCGAAGCCGAACAGTCGGGTCTCACGGCCTCAGAGCTCGAGCTTCGCTCGTTTGCCAAGATCATTCGGGCGAGGGCGAAGCGGCTCGAGCAGGCGTAGTCGGAAACGAAATAGAAACTCGCGATCGGGTGCCTGCCCTGGGCAGGCAGAGATATGCTGCGCCATGCCCGAGCTCAGCCCGCAGGTCGCCATCATCGGTGATCTGCATTCCGGTTGGAACGAGTTCGATGTGCGCTACTTCAACCAGAGCCGCTACGAGGTTCTGCTATTTACGGGCGATCTGGGCGGCGGCACGACGCAAGACGGCCTGCGCATCGCCCGCTCGATCGCGAGCCTGGAACGCGCCGCGCTCGTCATGCTCGGCAACAATGACGTACGACAGTACGCCGCGATCACGGCCGAGCTGACCTACCAGCGCGGGCTATCCGGTTTGCTGAGCGCGGACGAGGGCGGCCTCGTCGAGGTTACGACACGTACCTGCGGTTTCAGCAGTCATGTGTTGTCCCTGGCAGATCTCGACGTGACGCTCATCGCCGGTCGCCCGTTTGCCATGGGCGGAAGCGAGTTCTCATTTCCCGACGCGCTCAGGCAGAGCTACGAAGTGGGTTCGCTCGACGAGTCACGTGAGCGTTTGCGCGGCTTGGTCGACAGCATTTCCACCGAACACGTCGTGTTTCTGTCCCACAACGGGCCTACTGGCCTGGGCGCGGAGCGCACCGACACGTGGGGCCGGGACTTCGGAGGTATGAGCGGCGATTGGGGCGATCGCGATCTGGCCGACGCCGTCGCATACGCGCGAGAGCGCGGCCGGAGACCGCTCGCCGTCATCGCCGGTCACATGCACTGGTCAGCCAAATGCCCGCGTAAGTGGTGCGTGTCACGAGACGACACGCTCTACGTGAACGCCGCGCGTGTACCGCGCACGTCACTCGTCAGCGGACAGCGCAAGCACATGCATCTGGCGATGACGCTGAGCTCGGAGAGCGCGCGCGTCGAGGAAATGTGGATCCCCGTGGAAAGCGACGTGCGGCCGGCGTCGTGAGCGCAGCGATCGCGTGGATTTCCCCAATGTCTCGCAGTACTGCAAAGTGACGGTTACGTGCGCGCGTGATGTGCGCGCACATGAGGGGCAGCGGAGGCCAATTTGGTTCGCGCTCGGCTGGCGAACGCGGTAAGCCGCAGCCTGCAGTATGCAGATGAACGAAGTGGGGAAAAGCGGCGTTTACCACGACGTGGGCGCGACTATCGCCGCTGAAGTCCCAACCCGCCGTACCCGGAGCTGGGTTCTGCAAACCGCAGCGTGGCTGGCGCTGGGTCTGTTTTGGGTTCTCCTGACGGCCAAGCTATTCGAGGGTTACAAATTGCGGCCGCCCTCCGGCGTCGTGTGGGGCGTTGCAGACGACGCTTACATCACTGCCGATTTTGCGCGCACTTTCGCGCAAGGCTACGGCTTGCGCTGGTATCCTGGCGCGCCCACGATAGAGGGCTTCAGCTCCCCGCTCTGGGTCGTAGCGATGGCAGCTCTGCATTGGTTGCCGGGCTTTTCCGAGCGGCAGCTCGGACTCTACGTGTTCGGTTTGAACGCGCTGATTTTGTTC
>DATHEN010001321.1:0-3029 GCA_035318565.1 Polyangiaceae bacterium | reverse complement strand
AATTGCCTGCCCATTGACGACCAAGTAATCGGTAAGCGCTGTGGGGATGGCGATTGGAGCATCGCTCGAATCATCGCCAGGCCGCGAGTCTTCGGGTATGTCGCGCAACCAGACAGATCCATTTCCGTCGGCAGCAGCCAGTGCAAACACGGCACGCCATGGAATTCGACAAACCCAGCGCATCTGGTTGAAAAACAGTGTGCAAGACAGCCCTTTGTCGTCAACGATCAGGTCCCCGGGAGTGTCGGAGCGAAGTCCGATCGGCAGCGCCAGCTTACTCAGATGCTTGAATCGAAACGGAACCCAGACGTCATCCCCACGCGGGTCCACATGAACGAGCAGGCCGCCGCCGCTCAGTATGTCTAGCGCCCGGTCTTTCTTCGTCGTTGTCGATAACGATTCCATCGCAATCCCCAATTTTTGTTTCAACGATCAGCGACTCTCCACAGCCGGAACGAAACGCTTCAGCGTCCGCCGAAAGTATCAGATTTCAGCGGTGCGGGCGCAAGCGAGCGCCACGTCTGCAAGCTGCAATCAGAGTTTAGGTGGCTGGGCTTGGATAGTTGTCGCCACCATGCGGAAGCGCGCGCTGGTCGACATCAGGGGACGGCGGGAGGAGCGCAGCCGCAGGCGCTGGGACGGACGGAGCTCGACTACTTCGGGCGGCTCACGCATCTGCGGCTGCGGACGCTGCCATCACGACGCGTTGGTCCAACACGGCCAAGAGCTCTTGCACGCTGACGGGCTTGATGAAGTGACAGTCGAAGCCGGCCTCCGTCGCTAGCTCGCGATCCCTCTGCTGCCCATAGCCGGTGGCCGCGATGAGCAACGGAGTCGAGCCATGCTCGGCGCGCAGCCGCCGGGCGAGCTCGTAGCCGTCGAGATCCGGTAAGCCGACGTCGAGAATGGCGGCGTGCGGAACGAAGCTTCGCCACCTGTTCAGGGCCGCGTGACCGTCGTGCTCCACGGCGATCTCGAAGCCCGCGAGCCCGAGCGCCTCGGACAAAAGCGATGCGATGTCGACGTTGTCATCCACGACGAGAACGCGCACGCACGAGCGGGCGGTCACGGCTCGTGAGCGCGGCTTTTCGGCGCGATCACGAGCGGGCGTTACCGTCGGCAGCTGCACGACGAAGGTGCATCCTCGTTCTGGGCCCTCGCTGTGTGCCGTGATGCTGCCGCCGTGCCGTTCGACGAGGTTTTTCACGATCGCGAGACCCAGGCCGAGTCCGCCGCCGAGAGCGTCACGCTTACGCTCTACCTGCACGAATGGATCGAAGATGCGTTTGAGCTTTTCCGGTGCTATTCCGCGGCCATCGTCGCGCACGCTGACACGCACGGCGGCGGGCGCGTGCTCGACGGCTACCTCGATGTTGCCACCCGGAGGTGTGAACTTTGCGGCGTTGGTCAGCAAGTTGCCGAAGATCTGCGCGAGGCGCACAGGGTCACCCTGCAACGCTACGCCTTCGGCGTCCGCGACCCGCAGCGCGTGCCCGTGTTGAGAGATGAGCGGCATCGCCATCTCCGCCGCGCGTTCCAGCACGGAAGCGAGCGGGACCTGCTCGCTGCGGAGCTCGATGTTTCCGAGAGTGATGCGGGAGATATCGAGCAGGTCGTCCACCAGCCGGGCCAGGTGCCGCGTGTTTCGCTCGATGACGTGCCGCTCGCGAGCAACGGCTGGGTGCATCGCCAGCAGTTCCACGGCCGTCACGATCGGCGCCAGAGGGTTTCTGAGCTCGTGTCCCAGCATCGCCAGGAATTCGTCTTTGCGGCGCTCGGCCTCGAGAACGTTCGCAGTCTCGAGCGTGGTGCCGACCAAGTTGGCGGCGCTGCGTACCAGGACACGGTCAGTGTCCGAGTCGAACGGCGTCGCGCGACCTACCACCAGCCGGCCCCGCTCGGCACCCACGGGCAGCGCCGCTTCGCAGCACCAGAGCTGACCGGCGCTCGGTATGACGAGCACGGCGGCGCGGTCCAGCGCCGTGGCCAGGGCGGCCCTCACCTCCGCGAACAGCGCGTCGCGCACGGGCCCTCCGAGCAGTGAAATGCGCTCCTTCGGCGGTGCTCCGGGCACCTCGAGGTAGACTAGATCGCACGTGAGCGCGGTGGGGAGCGCATCGAGCACGATGTCGAGCGCCTCGTCCGGGCTTCGGCCTACGCACATCGATGGCAGCGCGTTCAGCGCCGCCAGGTCTCGGATGCAGCGCTGCAGTCTGCCGCTCGCGTCGTTCATGTCGCTCGGCGGCACGCCGGACATCCGCCTCAGCTCAGCTCAGAGCGCGGCGCCGCTGAATGTCCCTCAGCATCTCTTCAGCCGGCGTATAAAACGGGTTCTCGTGCAGCACGCCGTTCATCACGGTGAGCGGATGCGCTCGCAGCAAGTCCATCATCATCGAGCCGCTCAAGCGGCGCACGTCGTACACGCAAATTGTCGGCATCTTGCCGCGATTCAACACCTCATTGACGCTCGCCTCGTAGGCGACGAGCTGCTCGATACCGGGCGGTGACGAGAACACCCAGCCCATCTGTCCAACGCAACGCATCGGCGGACGACCACTGTCCGCGTTCTCGCGGATCATCTCCTCGAGCGTCGCCATCATTCGGTCCTGGTCGAACGATCCGCCCTTGAGGTGCGCGTCGTTCCAGGTCGTCACGTCCAGCAGGTCGATCGCAGGCGCCGACTCGGCCAGGCGCGCTGCATGCTGGTCGCGCTGCTCGGGATCCACGATGTACACGGCCTTTTCGCCGCGGCGCATACCTTCGACGAAGAAGGGATCGATGACCGCTTGTTCTTCGGCGGATCCCATGACGAACGCGCATGCGTGGAAGTGATCTCGGAACTCTGCGTTGGCCAGACTATTCGTTAACGCCATTGCCCTAGTTTATCATCGGCTCATCAGCAGTCGCAACGCGTCTCGCTGCGAACCGTGGCAACACGCCTCGGAGGGCCAAAAAGCCACGCAGCCAGGCGAGGACGATCACGCCCCCGAATGCTGTCATCGGTGCGCTGGCCCGCTGGGAGCTGCGGC
>DATHEN010001320.1:0-4674 GCA_035318565.1 Polyangiaceae bacterium | reverse complement strand
CGGCGCTTCTTTTTGCGTTTCTTCTTGGCCGGAGGGACCGGCTCGGCGGCGCTCGGTTCGCCGTCTTCAGTTGAATCACTCATTTTCTAAAACTGGAAATAGACGAAGGGGACGGCTTGGGCGCTGGCCATTTCGCGCAATGCCAAAGCCACGCAGAATAACGCCACGCCTTGGGCCGGCGCGGGCAGGGCGGTGAAGCCGTGACGGACACGGAGATACCAGCTCTCGGGCGTCCAGTGGGTCAAAAGTCCCACGAACAGCACGGCGAGCACGCTGGGATGCAAGTTTGGGTGGAACGTGGTGAGCGTTCCGAGCTGCGTGAACATCACGCCCGCGTGAGCGAAGCTCTCCGACCTGAAGAAGATCCAGGCCAAGGTCACGAAATGGAAGGTCAGCACTATGCACACCGCGCGGCTGACCAGCGCCGGCGGCGTGCGCTCTCGTCCTCGCCGGTTCTGGAACGCACGCGTGGCGGCCAATGCCAACCCATGCAGTCCGCCCCAAGCCACGAACGTCCAGTTCGCGCCGTGCCAGAGGCCGCCCAGGAGCATCGTCACGATCAGGTTGAAGTAGGTGCGGGCGCGGCCTTTCCTGTTGCCGCCGAGCGGGATGTACAAGTAGTCGCGCAGCCACGTAGAAAGAGAAATGTGCCAGCGCCGCCAGAACTCGACGATGTTCTGCGACTTGTAAGGCGCGTCGAAGTTCTTCGGAAAGCGCACCCCCAGCAGCAGCGCCGACCCGATGGCAATGTCCGTGTAGCCGGAGAAGTCGCAGTAAATCTGCACGGCGTAGCCGATCGACGCCGCATAACACTCGAGCGCCGAATACGAGCGTGGAGCATCGAATACGCGGTCCACCAGGTTGAGCGCCAGGTAGTCGCTGATCGCGACTTTCTTGAGTAGGCCCGTCGCAATCAGAAATAACGCCTCGGCACCTTCGGCGCTGTTCCAGCGCGGCTTGCCGGCAAGCTGTGGCAAGAGGTCGCGCGGACGCACGATGGGTCCCGCGACGAGGTGCGGGAAGAACGCCACGAAACCGAGGTACTCGAGGTAGCTCGGATGCGGGTCGATGTCGCGCCGGTAGATGTCGATGACGTAGCTCATCGACTCGAACGTGAAGAAGCTGATGCCGACCGGCAGCGCCACGCTGAGCGCGAGCTCAGGAGGATTGAATCCGAGAGCCTGCAGCGTCGCACGTGCCGACGCCACGCCGAAGTCGAAGTACTTGAACACCGCCAGAACGCCGAGGTTCATCACGACGGTGGCCACGAGCCAGAGCTTGCGCCGCGCAGGGCTCGGAGCGCGCGCGATCGCGTTGCCGAGCAACCAGTCGAGTGTCGACGAGCCCCAGATGAGCGGCAAGAAGCGATAGTCCCAGTGCGCGTAAAAGACGTAGCTTGCGGCGAGGATGAAGAGCAGGCGCAGCTTCTGAGCGCGGAGCGCCGTGTAGAACAGCGCGAGACCCGCGACGAACACGCCGGCGCTCAGCGCAGTCGGAGTGGGGATCGGCACGCCGAGCGAGCGCAGGCCGAGACTCAGAGGATCGATCGCTGCGTCTCGATACGTGAGCTGGGCTAGTGGGCAAAGGTTCACGACGAGCGCGCCGGCGACGGCAAGCGGGCTCGGCGGCTGGCTGGTCGTCGAGCGCAGCCAGAGCAAGAGAGTCAGCGCGAGCGCGGCGCCGGCAAACAGCGCACCGGGCAGGCTTGGCCGCACCGCGACGTAGGCGACGAGCGCAAACCAGGGCAAGGCGAGTGCCCAGCGCCGGCTCACGAGCAGCCAGGAAATCACGAATACGATCGCGAAGAACTGCGCGTACGAGACAGTGTTGAAGAGCACGGCCCGGCCCACCTCGTAGCACCGAATGCGGCTTTTATGGGATGCGGATCGGATCCGGCGCGCTACCCGGCCGGCAGCGCGGGCGCGGGCCGAGTTGTGAAATAGTTTTGCGAATCGCAGGCAATTCGCTGCCAGGGTTGACGGCCCGTCGCTCGTACCCAACGCTTCGTGCAGATGGCCAGAAGATTCGTCGTCGGCTTCGTCAAGGGCGCGCTCGTGGGTGTGTTGATGTCGCTCGCCTGGAGCCGCGTCTTCGGCGGCGGCGCGTTCGCCGGCGCCGCGTCGTACCTGCTGGCGATCGTCACGGGCGCGCTGACCGGCCTGCTTGCCGGCAAGCCCTTCTGGGCCAAAGGGGCGCTCGTCGAAAACGTCGTGAAGGGCGTGGTCGGGTCGCTGGTAGGCGGCGCCGGGCTGTACGCGATGGACAAGTGGCTGCCCGTGAACCTGAACCTCGGACCGCTCGGCGCGGGCCAGCTCGGGGACGTGGCGCAGTTTGCGCTCCTGGCCATCGCGCTGGCGATCGGCGTCGTCTTCGAGCTCGACAACACCGGTATCGAGCCGGTGGTGGGTGACGATCGCGCGCGAGTCAAGGCAGAGAGCACGCGCGTTTTGGATACGGAGTCGCGCGAGCTCGAGCAGCTCGACGAGCCGCAGGTGGGGCAGGCACGCCAGAAGCACTGACCGCGGGTTCGCCTGGTGAGCCGCGCAAGTAAGAGAACCCGTGCCTCCTGCAAGAGTCGCTTTGTGGGTGCTCAGCCTCGGCGGGCTGGCGCTGCTTGCGCGCAGCTTGCTCGGTGATCCGCCGCCGCTGTGGCTCGCAGTGACGGCGCTGCTCGTATACGTGGTGTTCGCCACCTTGGGCGTGGTGTTCCCGCAGCTCGAGACGTACGGCGACGTGCTCTGGCGCGGCAGCCACGGTGTGGCTCTGACCTTCGACGACGGTCCGCATCCGGAAACGACGCGCCGTGTGCTGGCCATCCTCGCCGGGCGCGGGCAGCGTGCCACGTTCTTCGTGGTGGGTCGCAAGGTGGCCTTGTATCCGGACGTGGTGAAGGAGATTCACGACGCCGGCCATGCCCTCGGTTTGCACGGCTACCATCACGATCGGCTGTTTTCCTTCAAGTCGCCGGCATACGTGCGCGCAGACATCGAGCGCACACAGCAAGCCATCGAAGCCGCGTGCGGCGAGCGCCCCAGCTTGTTCCGGCCGCCGATCGGCCACGTGAGCTCGCGCACCGCACGCGGAGCGAGCCTGGCTGGGGTGGCGCTCGTGGCGTGGTCGCTGCGCGTCTTCGATGGCGTGGCCAAGCCGGCTCCCGAGCGCGTCCTGGCGCGAATTCGCCGCGGCTTGCGGCCAGGGGCGATCGTTCTGCTTCATGATGCCGCCGAACGTGACGACTTCGAGCCCACGTCGATCGAGGCGTTGCCCGCCATCCTCGATCTCATCGCCGAACGTGGTCTACGTTGTCTGCGCATCGACGAGATGCTCGTCGCACAGGACGGCCGCGTCTCAAAAACTGAAAGTGACCAGGCGCGTGATGCCGAACGCAATCAAGAGCGCCAGCATGCCGAGCACCACGGTAAATAGCATCTGCGTCAGGTTCCAGCCCTTCACCTCCGGCGCTTCGTAGACACCGGGCTGTTCGCCGAGCGTCTTCTTGCCGGCGGCCTTCTTGATCCGCTCGATCGCACTCAAGTGGGTTTCACCCGAGGTGCCGCGATGTTCTTCGAGGAGCTCGCTGCGTTTCGGTGAAACGCCGCCGAGCAGTAGCCACCAGATCGCCGGCTCGATGGCTTCATGGAGCGCGCGGCTCACGCTGCGATGGGGCACGATGCAAGACGTGTTGCAGTACTTGCAGGTTTGAAGACTGCCTTTGCCTTCGAGCGTCAGAGGTGCTCCGCACGAACCGCAATTCATGGTCATGACACCGCCGCCTGGGGCGCTCAGCTGAGCCTTCGGTCGGTCGCTGCGTGCGTCGTCCGAAACGACGGCGATCAAGCCTTCGTGAAGAGCTCGTGCAGCGTCGCTGAGGCGAAACGTCGCACGATCGCCGCAGCTCTGGCATGCGCTCTGACAGCTGCCGGGGCCGGTCACACCGACGTGCAAGAGCGAGCTGCACTTCTGACAGACGGGATGTCCGGGCGCGGCGTGGAAGGACAGCGCGCCGTCGCTGAGCTCGCCGAAGGTACGCGTATCCCCGACACGCGCATGCGGATTGTCCGAGCCGAGCCAGGTCGTGGGGTGCGGATTGCGCCCTTCGGGACTCGGGCCCGCCAGATCGCCGACCGCGTGCGCGTGATCGAGAGCGGGTTGCCAGCTCGCGCTGTCGAAGCGCTGGCGCAGGCCGCAGTGAGCGCATTCCACGGCGCCGTCCGCATCGAGTGAGTCGAGCGGGGCTAAAAATCGGCACGAATTGCAGGTGAAGCCGGCGCGCACCGCGACCCAATACTGATCCGCTGGCATGGCGGGGGCGGGGGTGCGCACCGCCGAGAGTGGCTGGTGGCAGATGTCGCATGCGTTGCCCTGGGCGGGTGCAACCACTCCGCACCGCCGGCACACGGAGACCGAAACTGCCGGCGCTTGCATGTTTTCGCGCATAGTACACGGCGCGCGAGCGGAGCGCGCGATTGCTCGTGCTGGCGCCGCTCGAGTAAGCTACCGGACGTGGATTTCATCTCCGTGGGGCAGGAGGCGCGCGGGTTCATTGCCATCGGGCAGCACGCGACCGGCGTGTTGGCGTTCGGTCAGATCGCGACGGGCGTGATCGCCATCGGTCAGGTGGCGCGCGGCTGCTTTGCGCTCGGACAGGTGGCGCTCGGGTTCATCGGCTGGGGT
>DATHEN010001319.1:0-4296 GCA_035318565.1 Polyangiaceae bacterium | reverse complement strand
TCTCCGCCAAGGGGTTGATGGGTTGGGTACGCGCCGAGACGCAGCAGCGCAAACGCACGCGGCGCATGGGGCCGTATACGGCCGCCATGGCGGAACAGGACCTCCAAGGCGCGCAGAGTCGCGACGACGTGCTGCGCGCCTTCTTCGATTTCGTGGCGCAGTACTTCGAGTACGCAGCGCTGTTCGTGGTGCATGGAGATCTGGCCGAAGGCCGCGATGCGCAGGGTCCAGGGGCGAGCGCCGGGCGAATCAATGCCATCGGCGTGCCGCTCGATCTTCCGAGCTCGCTGGCGGACGCACGTAGGGACGGCTCCTGGCATCTGACGCGGCTGGGCGGTGAAGGCATCGACGCCACCTTCGCGAGCGATCTGGAGCGCGCGGTCGGACCGATCGTGCTGCTCTTGCCGGTCGCCGTGCGCGGCCGCTGCATCCTGATCTTGTACGGCGATCACGGGTCCAATGACGTGGAGCTGGCGAAGGTGGCCGATGTGATCACATTCGCGCCGCTGGTCGCGGCCGCTCTCGAGCGCATCATCGTGCGCAAGAAGGCGACACAGCAAAAGCCGGGGGACTCGCCCAGCAGCCCCGCGATTCCTGCGGCCAAGCTGCACCGCGTGGAACGTCCGCGCGCCAGGCTGCCCGCGTTCGAGCAGCGCGCACAAGCGCTCACTCAGGCTCTGCGAACGTCCGACGGCGCAGCCGTGAGCAGCGACGCATCGTCAGTGGCGGCGCCGGCGACGGCAGAATCAGCAGTAGTAGAACCTGCAGTCGCAGAACCGGCAGCGGCAGAACCTGCGCTCGATGAATTTCGGCTCGACGAAGTGGAGAGTGCAGCGTTTCCCGACGAGGAGCCGCGATCGGCGAGCCGCGGCGGTCGCCCCCCGGTCCCCGAAACCGCGCAGGTTCCTTCCGCCAATCGCACCCCGTCGATCGAATCGATGCCCACGGTGACGTTCGCGAACCTGTCGTCCGCCCCGCCCCCGGCAACGATTACCACTGCCAGCGGCGCCGTGCGTTACTCCGACCTGGCGCGACCGATGATTGTCATCGGGCCGCCCGAGCGCGGTGGCACACCGCCCCAAGGCAGTCCGAGCAGCCCAGCCGCGGCGCAGGACAACCCTCCACCCAATGAGAAACCTGCCGTCGCGGTAGCTCCGAGCAACGACGCCGGCCCGAGTCAGCCGAGCGCAGCGCGCGCCAAGAGTAGCTCACCCGAGATCGCACTCGGGGCCAGCGAGCTCGGTGAAGAGTTCGTGGACGCGCTTGCGCGGGAAGAAGCCCCGCTCGCGCCCTCGTCACGCAAGGTGGCGTACGCGGCGCGGCGGCCGCGGCCCCGCCAGAGCTCCAACGAGATCCGGCTGCCCACGGTGATCGTCGACTACGGCAGTGACTGCCGCGAGCTCGTGCGGCGCCTGCTGGCTCACGATCCGGAAGCGGGCGACAAGCTCGTCGAGATCGGAGAACCGGCGATCAGCGCGCTCATCGAGGCATTTCCCGGTCCCATCAGCGGCGAGCCGCGGCGCGCGGTGGGCGACGGCCCGGCTCGCGCGTCCGACTACGGCCCCGTGCTGCGGACACTGATGCGCCTCGGCAGCCGTACGGCGCCCTTCGTCATCGTCCGCACGAACGACATCGATCCGGTCGTGCGGAGCTGGGCGACCCGGCTGCTGGGCGAATTGCCGAGCGTAGAAGCGGCCAGTTCCGTGGTTCGCCGTTTGTCGGACGCAGACGCGGAGGTGCGGCGTGCCGCTCTTGCGGCGGCTCGCCTGCTGCAGACCAACCCGGACGCGCGTACGGCAGTTCGAGACGAGTTGCTCGAGCTCGCATCATCCACCGCACGGCCCACGGACGCGCGGCACGTTTCACTCGAAGCCCTGGCCGATTTGCGCGATTCGCGCAGCGTGGCGCGGCTCATCCGCGTGCTTTCGGACACCACCCCCGAGATCGCCAAATCGGCGCACTGGGCCCTGGTCGTGATTTGCCGGCAGGACTTCGGGCGAAACGCGGACGAGTGGCAGAAGTGGTGGGACGCCAATTCGAACAAGCATCGCATCGAGTGGCTGATCGACGCGCTCATGCACGACGTCGCAGACATTCGCCGCGCCGCGGGCGACGAGCTGAAGAGTCTGACCAAGGAGTACTTCGGCTACTACGACGACCTGCCGAAGAAAGAGCGCGCTCGAGCCCAGCAGCGCTACCGCGAGTGGTGGGAGGGCAAGGGGAAAGCCCGCTTTCCCTGAAGCGGCCTCGAAACGGCCGGCGAAGAAGCGAACAACCGAAGGCACCGACAGCCGGCCCTCTGGCCGATGGGGCTCGACAGCGTCACCTAAGTGTGACAAAAAGGGCCCGCTCATGTCGGACGTAGAACTCAATTTCGATCCGGCGCTGCGCGCTGCGAATCAGGCCCTCACTGGCCAGCGCCGCCGCGAGGCTAGCCGTTTTGCTTCGATCGAGCTGCGCTTCACGGACCCGCGCACCGGCCCTTGGGAAGTCGCCGCGACCGCATCCGTAGCGGTGGCTTCCGTGCTGATTGTGCTGGGCATGTGGTTCTTGTAGAGCCTCGGGCGCGTGCCAGCAAAAGCATTCCCCGGTGATCCGCCCGTCGACCTAGAGCTCGCGCGAAGCCACAAGCTCACTCCGGAAGAGTACGCGCACCTCGAGCAAGTGCTCGGGCGAACGCCCACTTACACGGAGCTCGGCGTGGCCAGCGTGATGTGGAGCGAGCACTGCTCGTACAAGAGCTCGCGGGTTCATCTGAGCCGGCTGCCCACCGAAGGTGAGCGGGTGATTCAGGGCCCCGGCGAGAACGCGGGTGTCGTGGACATCGGCGATGGCTTCGCCGCCATCTTCAAGATGGAGTCGCACAATCACCCCTCGTACATCGAGCCGTACCAGGGAGCTGCCACGGGGGTCGGCGGCATTCTGAGGGACGTGTTCACGATGGGCGCGCGGCCGATCGCCGCGCTCAACTCACTGCGCTTCGGCCGACCGGATCATCCACGCACCCCACAGCTGCTGCGCGGCGTGGTGGCCGGCATCGGCGGCTACGGCAACTGCGTCGGGGTACCCACGGTCGGCGGCGAGCTCCAATTCGATGCGTCGTACGACGGCAACATCCTCGTGAATGCCTTCGTGTGCGGCGTCGCCCGCACGGATCGCATCTTCTACGGGCGCGCCGCGGGAGTCGGCAATCCGGTGCTCTACATCGGCGCCAAGACCGGCCGCGACGGCATTCATGGCGCCACCATGGCGAGCGACGAGTTCACTGGCTCGGGGCCGAGCCAGCGGCCCACCGTACAAGTCGGCGATCCGTTCCTCGGGAAATTGCTGATCGAGGCCTGCCTCGAGATCTTCGCGGAGGATCTACTGGAAGGCATTCAAGACATGGGCGCGGCGGGGCTCACGTCCTCGTCCGTCGAAATGGCGAGCCGCGGGGACGTCGGGCTCGAGCTGAATCTCGATCGCGTACCGCGGCGTGCCGCGCGCATGACTCCGTACGAGCTCTTACTCAGCGAGTCGCAGGAGCGCATGCTGCTCGTGTGCAAGCCGGGCCGCGAAGATCGCGTGCGCGAGATCTGCGACAAGTGGGACCTCGACGCCGCCGTGATCGGCAAAGTGACGAACACGAAGCGCTGGGTGATCCTGGCAACGCCGAGCTACGACCCAGTCGTCAGCGAGCGTCCGAAGGGTAAGCCCAGCAAGGTGTGTGACATGCCGGTGGCGCTGCTCACCGACGAAGCTCCCAAGTACGAGCGACCGCGTTCGCCCGATCCCGAGCTCTCCGAGCGCCATGCCTTCGATCCAACGGAAATCGCGGCACCGGAAGACTGGAGCGAAGAGCTCCTGGCGATGCTGGCATCTCCCAACATCGGATCGCGACGCTGGGTCTACCGCCAGTACGATCACATCGTGCGCGGAGGAACCTCCGTACGGCCGGGCTCCGACGCGGCCGTGGTGCGCGTGCCCTGCGAACGCGACGGCCAGACGGTGTTCAAGCATCTGGCCTTCGCCTGCGATTGCAACGGACGCCTGGTCGAGCTCGACCCGTATCAGGGCGCGGCCATGGCGATCGCCGAGGTGTGTCGCAACTTGGCCTGCACGGGAGCTCGTCCGATCGGCATCACGGACTGCTTGAACTTCGGCAATCCCGAGAACCCACGCATCATGGAGCAATTTGCGCAGGCCATCGACGGCATGGCCGCGGCGTGTCGCGCTCTGACGGTGCCGATCGTCAGCGGCAATGTCAGCCTCTACAACGAGACCGACAAGCGCGCGATTTTGCCGACACCCACAGTC
>DATHEN010001318.1:0-3020 GCA_035318565.1 Polyangiaceae bacterium | reverse complement strand
CGAGCTGCCTGCGGCCGAGGCACCACTGCGCAGCGCGATCGACGGCCAACGCATGGCCGGCGGCACCCCGCTCGTGCAAGTGCTCAGCGGCCTCGGTAGCTACGTGAAGACGTACGCCACCCAGCACAGCGAGCGTCGTGCCGTGCTCGTGCTCGCCACGGACGGCATTCCCGATGACACCTGCACTGGCCCGAGCTTCAATCCGCCGAACAGCTTGGCCAATGCCGCCGCGCTGGCGAAGCTGCTCGCCGAAGGCGTGCCCAGCATTCTCGTGTTCGTGATTGGCGTGGGCGGCGAGCTCTCTTCGCTCGATCAGATAGCGCAGGCAGGCGGCACCCAGCGCGCGATCTTGGTCGAGGTCGGCAGTGACACGAACAGGAAATTCCTCGACGCGCTCGATGGCATCCGCCGCCGTTCCCTGGCGTGCGAATACGCCATCCCCACGCCGAGCACGGGCGAAATCAATTACAACGCCGTGAACGTGCGCTTCACGCAGGCAGGGCGCGAGCCCGAGACGTTCTTTTACGTGGCAGATGCCGCGGCGTGTGCGAACGAAACCCGCTCTGCCTGGCACTACGACAACGCCGCTGCGCCTACCAAGATCGTGCTTTGTCCTGAAACCTGCAGCCGTGTATCGAGCGCCACGGATGCGCGCATCGACACCGTCTTCGGTTGCAAGCGCAACGACGTGGTGGAGTAAGCGACGGGCTCAAGCACCCAGTAGCAAACTCGCCAGCGCTCGCGCATTCAAGACTGCGTAGTTGCGAACACAATTGTTGAACACGGCGTGCACTCGTTCGGCTTCGCCCGCAAGCCGCTGGACGCCTTGCACCCACGCGCCGAGCTCGTCCGGCGAATACAGGTAGTTGAAGCGCTCGTGTACGGTGGCGCCCTTCTTCTGCCAGCCGCTCGCGTTCTTGCCGTGAAAGCGCAGCACGGCCAGGCGCGGGTTCGTGACGGCCAGCACGGGCGGTACTCCGGAATTTTCGCCGTGCGGTTCGTCGACACAGATGTACGTCAGACCCGAGCTGCGCAGTAACGAAAGCACGCTCTCGCGCCGGTCCTCGGCGAGCCAGCTCGCATGCCGGAACTCGACCGAGAGGGGCATGCCGTGCCAGCGTTCGGCCACGTTTTCGATATGGAGCGCGTTGCGGCGTGTTGCCGTGAACCAGGGCGGGAATTGCAGAAACACGCTGGCCAGCTTGCCGCTCTCGTGAAGTGGCTCGAGCATCAAGCGAAAGCGCAGCTCGATTTCTTGTCGAACCTCATTCGGCACCTTGTCCGGATACACACGGCGCTCGAAACCGGCGGCCTCGAGCACGGCTTTCAAATCCGCGGGCAGCCGCGCAATCTCGATCGGATGCTGGGTCAGGATCGGAAAAGCCTTCACGTCGAAGCGGAAGTCCTCCGGCGTCCATTCGACCCAGCGCGAGGCGGTCTCTGCAGTGAGCAGCGAGTAGTACGTCGCGTCCACCTCCACGAGCCGGAAGTAGCGCGCGTAGAACTCGAGCCGCTCTTGCGGGCTCTGACTCACACGCGGATAGAAAGTGCCGCTCTTGACGAGCGTCGGATCCGTCCAGCCCGCGCTGCCGAACAGCACTTTCGGCGCGACGGCGGGCTCGGGCGCGCGGTCCGCGAGCTCAGTGACGCTTGCGACGACATCTGGATCGGCCTCGGGGATGCGGGACCAATCGATGGCGCGGCGACTCGACGAAGGCATGATCAATGAGCCGTAGGAGGAAATTTGTTGCCGAGCTGCATCAAGGCGTCTCGGGATTCCACGAGAACAAACGAGTCTTATTGGTCAATGGGGCTAGTGTCGCGGTTTGGGCGCCGGGATGGCATAAGGTGAGCTCGCGCGGATTGCCGGCACTTCCGCACATAGATTGCCTCGAGGTTCACCATGAGAAACTACCACCTAGCGATTCTGGGAATGGTCCTCCCCGTCGGTCTGGCCTGCAACCAGGGCGGTGACGTGCACTGGGGTTCCCTGGGGAACGATCCAAGCGGCGCTTACAACAACAAGCGGGAAACCAAGCTGCACGCGGGCAACGCCAGCCAGCTGGGGGTGCTGTGGACCTCGACGCAATACGGAAACATGAACGGTGCGGCGGCCGCCGTGGGCAACACCATCTACGTGCAGTCGAACGCCGGCACGTTCGCCATAAACGCCACCAACGGACAGCAGATCTGGCGTAACGCCAGCATCACCGGCACCTCTTCGCCGACGTTCAGCAACGGCGAGCTGTTCGTGAACGACTCCGCCTCGATGCTGCACGCTCTCGACGCGGACGATGGCCGGCAAATCTGGCAAGCAAAGATAGACCCCCATCCACAAGCGGCCGGATTCTCGTCGCCCGTAGTTCACGAGAACTACGTGATCGTCGGCAGCGCCTCGACGGACGAGTACGTCAATCAGACGGACACTTCCACGTTCCGCGGCTCGGTGGTGGCCTTCAACCGCACGAATGGTCAGCAAATTTGGCGGCGCCACACGGTGGAACCGCCCTTCACGGGCGCCGCCGTCTGGTCAACCGTCGCAATCGATCCAGTGCTCGGTCTCGTATTCGGCACCGATGGCAACAATTACACGGGCACGGCATCCGACACGTCGGACTCGATTTTCGCGCTGCGCATCGCCGACGGTAGCGTCGCCTGGTGGACGCAGCTCAGCAAGGGCGACGTGTTCATGGTCTCGCATCCGACCAGCCCCGACTACGACTTCGGCGCGGGCGCGATCCTGTTCGAAACATCCGGCGGGCTCTTCGGTCGCAAGCTGGTGGGTGCGGGAGCGAAATCCGGAACGTTCTATGCGCTCGACCGGCAAACCGGCGCCATTGTCTGGAGTCACAAGGTCGGCGAGGGCAACTTGCTCTCGGGCGGCGTCCTGAACAATGGCGCGTACGATGGACAGCGCATCCTGGTTGCCTCCAACCGCGCCACCAGCACCGGCCCGGGCAGCGAGCCGTCGAACGGCGATAGCAGCGGCAACGGCACGTCCGTGCTCAAGGCTTTGAATC
>DATHEN010001317.1:0-4262 GCA_035318565.1 Polyangiaceae bacterium | reverse complement strand
GCGCGACGGCTTGCGCAGTTCTGTGTGATTGAGCAGTTTCGCTGCGCCACGTGTGCAAGACTGACGGCGCGTGACGGTCAAACTTTCGAGGCGCGCCGCCGCGCCGAGCTCCCAGCGCGGAAAACACGAGCGCCGCACGCTGGCGCTGCGCGAAGAAACCCTGCGTCTCGCCGTCGTCGCGGACACGCACAGCCGTGCGCACGAACGAAGCTGCGAGCTCATCGCTGCCGAGCGTCCGGACTACATCCTTCACGCGGGTGACATCGGCAGTCTCGACGTCCTGGACGAGCTCGGGAAGCTCGCCCCGGTGCTCGCAATCCGGGGAAATATCGACACGCAAGCCGCCGGGCTGGCCGACTTCATGACGATCTCGATCACGAAGGCTGAGCAGACCCTGGTCACGCTGCTGCTCCTGCATATTGGTGTCTATGGTGCGAAGCTCCGGGCGGATGCCGCGCGCCTGGCCCGGCAGCAGGGCGCCGCGCTGGTGATCTGCGGGCACTCGCATATCCCTTTCATAGGGCGGGACGCCGGGATCGCCATCTTCAATCCGGGCTCGATGGGGCCGCGTCGATTTCAGCTTCCTATCGTATTTGGCGTAATGGAACTCGAGGGCGGGCGTATCCGTATGCACCATGTTGACTGCGAGACTGGCCGCGTGTGGCGTCCCCCGGGCGCGTGAGATTTCGGGCACTTGGCGCTCGAGCCCAAAAAAAGTGCGCCCACATGTCGATCTGGCCGGTCCTGGATCGTCGTCAATACAGAGCGCGGTTCCGCTGCCCCAGGCAGGAGGGAACGGGCTCGAGTTTGAAGGAGAGACGACGATGTTACTCGGACTGCTGCTCAAGAGCCCCGCGAAACCCCAAGCGCACGACGCCATCGAGGCGAGCTCGGGTGCGGCGGTCGCTGGCGAGCGCGCCGAGAGCGAAGCGTCGAGTGAGGCGACGGACCTGATTCGCAGCTTCTGGTCGATTCAGATGGAGCCCGGTGACGCCGCGGTGCAGTGGGCGTGATGCAGACTCAGGCCGAGCCCGTCGCCCACGGAATGAGGCGCTCGGCGGGCCAGGCGTTGGCGATGCGTTCCGGATCGATCCAGGCGCGCTCGGCGTTCAGAGCGGCATAGCGCACGCGGTCGAGCTCGCGGGTGTGGTGCGCGTCGCTCGTCAGCACGAAGGTGACGTTGCGCTCGCGGGCGCGGGTGAGGGCTGCGACCGAGAGATCCAGACGGGGCAGGCCGCCGTTGATCTCGAGTGCGGTGCCGGTCGACTCGGCGGCGTCGAAGATCGCGTCGAGATCGAGATCGATCGGCGGGCGGCCGCCGATCATGCGCGCGGACAGGTGACCGATCATGCGCACGGCCGGCTCCTGCATGGCCGTGACGATGCGCCGCGTCTGTGCCGCGCGGTCGAGCTCGAAGCGATCGTGCACTGAAGCCAGACACCAGTCGAACGAGCGCCGGAACTCGGCGTCGTAGTCGAGCTCGCCGTTCGGGCCGATGTTGAGCTCCACACCGTGCAAGAGCTTCAACGTGTCGCCGAGCTCGGCCTGGATGGCACGCAGCCTGGCGCGCTGCTCGATCAGCGGTTCGCGCTTCACCCCCGAGAGCGTGTTTTCGGCGTGTTCCGTGATGGCCAGCACCCGGCACCCGCGCGCCTTGGCTGCCGCCACTACGTCCTCTAGCCGGGAGCGGCCGTCTCCGGACAGGTCCGTGTGTACGTGAAAATCGCCGATCACGCTGCCCACGGCGCGGGGTAGGCCGTGGCGCTCCGCGGCCTCGATCTCGCCGCAGTCCTCGCGCAGCACCGGGGCGATGAAGGGTAAGCCGAGCGCTTCGTAGATCTGCTCTTCGCTCTCGCTGGCGATCACTTTGCCGCCCTCGATCTCGGAGAGCGCGTACTCGTTCAAGGTCCAGCCGCGGGTCAGCGCCCGCTGCCGCAGCTTGATATTGTGGCCCTTGGAACCCGTGAAATAGAGCAACGCGGCGCCGTACTCGTGCGCCTGCACCACGCGCAGGTCCACCTGCGTGCCCCGGCGCGTGACGATGCTGGTTTTCGCGGCTCCCCGCACCACTACGCGCTCCACGAAGCTCATCTTCACCAGCGCTTCCATCACCGGTTCCGGGTCCTGCGCCGCGACCACGAGATCGATATCCCCGATGGTTTCCGAGAAGCGGCGCAACGAACCGCAGTAGTCCGCGCGGCTCACGCCCGGCAGCTCGCGCAGCTGTTCGACGACGCGCTCTGCCAGTGGCAGCGCCACGGAAATGGGCGTGCGTTCGATGGACCCTTGGGCTTCGAGGCGCGCCAGCGCTTGTGCGAGCTTCTGTTCCGACTTCGGTCCCAGGCTCTTGACGTCGCGTAGCTTGTGCTCTGCCAGCGCCGTTCGCAGGTCGTCGATGGACTGCACAGCGAGCTCGCTGCGTAATTTCTGAAGGGTCTTGGGGCCGAGCCCCTGTACGCGCAGCAGGGCCACGACACTCGGCGGGTGCTTTTGGCGCAAGGCTTCGAGCTTTTGCACCTTGCCAGTGTCGAGCAGCTCGCGGATTTTTTCGGCGGTGCTCTTGCCGATACCTTGAATCTTTTGGAGCTCGCGCGGGGTCAACCTGCCGAGGTCGGTGGCTTGCGCCAGGATGGCCTGCGCGGCGCTCTCGTACGCGCGCACGCGGAAGGACTGCGGGTCGCCGTCTTCCAGCAGCGTGAGCTCGGCGAGCTCGCGTAGCATGTCCAGCACGTCTTCTTTCGTATCGGCCACAGCCATCATGTAACCTCGGCTTCGTGGCCAAGGAAGAGGCACCCGAGATCTTGACGGTCGAGGGGCGCGAAGTGCGCGTAACCCACCCGAGCAAGCTCTATTTCTCGAAAGAGACCCGAGTCTCCAAGATCGAGCTCGTGCGCTACTACCTGTCCGTGGCGCCGGGCGCGCTCGCGGGCATTCGTGACCGGCCGATCGTGCTCAAGCGCTTCGTCAACGGCGCCGAGGGCGAGGCTTTTTACCAGAAGCGCGCGCCGGACAAGCGTCCGGAGTGGCTGCGTACGGTCACGCTATCCTTCCCATCCGGGCGCACCGCCGAAGAGGTCGTGGTGGATGACGCCGCAGGGCTCGCCTGGATCGTCAATCTCGGCTGCATCGAGCTGCATCCTCATCCGGTCCGCTCGGGCGATCTGGAGCACCCCGACGAGCTCCGGGTGGACCTCGATCCCGGGCCAGGCGTGGAGTGGGCGGACGTGCGCCGTGTGGCTCTCGAAGTCAAAGCACTACTCGAAGAGATGGGGCTCGTCGGCTGGCCGAAGACGAGCGGCTCGCGAGGCATGCACGTCAACGCGCGCATCGAGCCGCGCTGGACGTTCACGGAGGTGCGCCGTGCGGCGCTCGCGCTCTCGCGTGAAATCGAGCGCCGGGCGCCGGAGCTCGCAACATCCAAGTGGTGGAAGGAAGAACGCCGCGGCGTGTTCCTCGACTACAACCAAAACGCGAAGGATCGCACCACGTGTTCCGCGTATTCGGTTCGTCCGTTGCCCGATGCGCGCGTGTCCGCGCCGCTCACGTGGGCCGACGTGCCCGATTGCGAGCCGGCGGACTTCAACGTGAACACCATGCCCGCTCGCTTCGCGGACATCGGGGATCCGCACGCAGGCATGGACGCCGCCGCCGGCTCACTCGAGAAACTGCTCGAGCTCGCGGCGCGTGACGAAGCGGCAGGGCTCGCGGACGCGCCTTGGCCGCCGCACTTCCGCCGCACGGAGGGTGAGGCTCCGCGCGTGGCGCCATCGCGCGCCAAACGCACCGCGAAAAAGCCGCCCCGCCAGAAGATGCCGCTGATCGTCATCGCCCGCGCGCCGAACAAGCAAGCCGCTCTGGAGGGTCTCGAGCGCTGGAAAGAGCGCTACCCCGACGTGGTCGCGCTGCTCGCGCCGGAGGACGTTCTGGTAGATGGCATGCGCGGCCGTTCGTCGGTGTGGACGCGCATCCGCGTCAATCTGCGCAGCGTGCCCGAAGAGCTGCGCCCCGCCGAAGCGCCGGAGCCGGACTATGATCCGGCCGTTGAGTGGGAGAAAAAGCGGCGCTAGACGCTCGCGCCCCGAGCCCTGGCAAGCTCAACGAACTCATCGTGGCTCGCTCGCTGTTCGCTGAAGCGTGCGCGTGGTGCCGCGCCCGCTGCCGCGAACCAGGGAGCCCGAGCGCGCGCCGACGACCACGGTGCGCACGGCGGCCTCGAGCAGCGCGCCCTTCAGCCGGCCCGGCGAGCTCGCGTTCCACGCGTC
>DATHEN010001316.1:0-11268 GCA_035318565.1 Polyangiaceae bacterium | reverse complement strand
GTGCTGAAAAAACTTTGCCACCGAGCGACACGCGCGTGCGCAGCGCACGAATCGCGAAGCCAGGCCCCGTTACTCGGGCGCCCTGAACGCAAGCAGGCGTGTTAGCGTCCCGCGCTGATGAAAGACCGCAATTCGTGCGGCTTTGGCGGCCCGGGAGTATTGACCATGCGAGCGATTCACTGCGTTTTATTGGGCTCTTCGATGGCGTTTGGAATCGGCTGCCGTGAGCCGGAAACGGCGGACTGGCCCGCGCTCGGATACAACGCCCGCTCGACGTACAACAACACGTTCGAGAAGACGCTCACCACGGCAAACGCGAATCGCTTGGGCGCGATCTGGCAGAGCGGACAGTACGGTACCGTGAACGGCTCGCCTGCGGTGGTCGCCGGCGTCATTTATGTGCTCTCGAGCACGGGAACGTTCGCCGTGCGCGCCAACGACGGCCAGGAGATCTGGCGTAACACTAACGTGAAGGGCACATCGTCGGCGATGTACAGCAATGGTCAGCTCTACGTCCATGACACGGAGGCCGTGCTCTATGCATTGAACGCCAGCAACGGCTCTCAGATCTGGCGCATTGAAACGGATCCGCACCCCAACGCGCGCGGCTTCGCGTCTCCAAGAGTGTTCGACAACTACGTGATCGTCGGCGTCGCATCCGCAGAAGGCTTTCTGAACACCACGGAGACTTCCACGTTCCGCGGCTCGGTCATCGCCTACAATCGCACGACCGGCGCCCAGGTCTGGCGGCGCTACACCGTGGATCCGCCGCACAACGGCGCAGGCGTCTGGAGCAGCGTCTCGATCGACGAACGACTCGGCCTCGTTTACGGCACGACGGGCAACAACTATCTCGGCACGGCTTCTCTGACCTCGGACTCGATCTTCGCGCTGCGTCTGGGCGACGGCACGCCGGTGTGGTGGACGCAGCTCACGAAGAACGACGTCTACACGAACACCTATCAAAACGGCCCGGACGCAGACTTCGGCACGAACCCGCTGCTGTTCGAGGCGACCATCAACGGCTTCCCGCGCGAGCTCGTGGGCGCGGGTCAAAAGGCCGGCATGTTCTACGCGCTGGATCGTCGCACGGGCGCGGTCGTGTGGTCGCGCAACGTGAGCCCCGGCAGCCTGCTCGTCGGCGGCATGATGAACGCAGCCGCTTTTGACGGGCAGCGCATCTTGCTCGCCGGCAATCGCGGCAGCAGCACCGGTCCCGGAAGCGAACCTGCCAATGGCGAGAGCAGCGGCCTGGTTTCGCCCTCCACGGCCGTGCTCGAGGCCCTGAACCCGAGCAATGGCAGCGTGATCTGGGAGCGCCAGCTGCCGGCCTGGGTGTGGGCGCCGATCACTGTGGCGAACGGCATCGGCTTCGTCGCCTACGAAAAGCAGCTGCAGGCCTTCGATGTGCGCAACGGGAACAAGCTATTCAGCTACCGCACCAACGGCACGATCAGTTCATCGCCGGTGGTGGCGAACGGCGCCGTCTACTTCGGAAGCGGGCTCAGTTACATCGCCACGCACGCGGATCAAACGCTGCACGCGCTGGCACTGGATGGCTCGTTCATACCCGATGCCGGCACGGACTCCGGCGCGGGTGCGACGTTCTCGGCCGTATATGACCAGGTGCTGTTCGGCGCCGGCTGTGCGTCAGCGTTCTGTCACGGCGCTTCGGCCGGCAATCTGGCGATGGGCACGCGAGCACAGGCGTATCACAACCTGGTCAATGTGAACGCCGCGGGAGACGCCTGCGCCAGCAGCGGCCGAAAGCGCGTGGAACCGGGAAATCCCGACGCGAGTCTGCTCGTGCACAAGATTTCCAATGCCACGCCGGAGTGCGGGACCGTGATGCCGCCCGGCCCCGGTGTCACGTTGACGCAGGCTCAGATCGATCTGGTCCGCGCCTGGATCGCCGCCGGCGCCCCCGATAACTGATCGGAGCGTGATACGAACGCCGTTCTTCGCCAGCGGCGTTCTTGCAGCCGTGAGCGGCGCACGTCACTTCTCGATATCCACACCCAGCGTTTCGAGGACGCGGCACACCATACCGTAGTACCCGATGGTAACGACCAGCTCGACCGTTTCTTGGTCCCCGAGGTGGCGGCGCACGCCCTCGAGCGTTTCATCGCTCGCGCGAACTTGCGTGAACAGCTCGTCCGCCAGCGCCAGTACCGCGCGCCCTGTTTCTCCGAGCGTCTCCTGGTCCGCGCCGGGATGGAGCGCTTCGAGCTGTGCTTCGCTGAGCCCGACGAGCCGGCCAATCTCCAGGTGCTTGCCGACTTCGTACGCGGCGCGCGCGCGCAATCCGACCCGCAAAATGGCCATCTCGCGTAGCTTCGAGTCGAGCTTGCACTCACTGAGCAGCGCCGTGCCGAGCTTAGCGAAGCCTTTGGAGACCGGCTTGCTGTGGGCGAGCATGCGAAACAGGTTCATCGGGTGGTCGGCGCCGGGGTTTTCCTGGGGTGCATAGGGAATGCGGGCCATTCGCTGCTCGACTTTCTGACCTCGCTGAGGCCCTGTTGCGCTCGGTGAGCGCGTTCAACTTCATTTGACGCTGGGCAGCGGCGCAACGTCCGTGCCCTCACCAGCCAGAGTGGCGCTGGCCACGCGCCGCATGACACGCCGAGCGCGCTCGATGCTCGCGTCCGTGACGCTGCGGCCTTCATCCCCCTCTTCCAGCACGAGCCGCGTCACGCCTTCGAGCGCGAGAAGCACCGAGCGAAAGAGCAATGGATCGATCTTCGTGCGGTAGTGCTCGCGCGCACCCTGGATCAAGAGCTCGGTCAACAGCTCGTGCACTTCCGTGCGCCGGGCGTGCAGGCGCGATTCCCGGCGCTGAGCTTCTCCCCCGAGCACGAACACGAGGCGTCCCACGTCACGCGCGTTGCGCAAGTGTGCGTCGATCATGCGCTGTATCTGACGCAGCGGCGCGCTCTCCTGGCTGACGGCGATGCGGCAGGATTCGAGCAACCCTTCCGTACCCATCCAGTAGAGCGCCACCAGGACGTCTTCCTTGCCCTCATACAGCCGGTAGAACGTTCTGCGTGAAACGCGCGCCGCAGCCAGAATGTCTTCCACGGTGGCCATGCGCACGCCCCGCTCTGCGAAGACCCGGCCCGCGCCCTGCAGGATCATGGCCCGAGCCTTGTCCTCTCCCAGCTGGACGCCCGAGGCGGCGCGCTTGCGTGGAACTTGCTGATCGACCGCGGGTAGTTTGGGCGCCATGGCGTGGCGAGGCGCGCGGCGCGCGCGTTGGGACGGCGAAATTCTCATGGTCAATTAGGTATACATGACATATACCATAGCCATGTCCCTTCTGCACGAGGTGTTCCGCGGACAACCGACTTTTGCCGTCCCGAGCCTACGCGGCAAGCGTTGTTTCATCACGGGTGCGGCCAGCGGCATCGGCCGCGCCACCGCGGAAGCAGCCGCGCGCGAAGGGGCGGCGCTGTTCCTGACGGACGTGCAGCAGGAGCTGCTGCAGAGCGTGGTGAGCGGCATCCGTCAGAGCGGCGGCACGGTCAGCGCGCAGCGCGCGCTCGACATCGCCGACTACGCCGCGGTGCGCGCCTTCAGCGAGGACATCCACCGCGATTACGGCGCCATGGATGTGCTGATGAACATCGCGGGCATCTCGGTGTGGGCCAAGGTCGAGAACATGACCCACGCCCACTGGAAGAAATGCGTGGACATCAACTTGATGGGCCCCATCCACGTCATCGAGTGCTTCATGCCGGAGATGATCCGCGCCGGCCGCGGCGGATACCTCGTGAATGTGTCGTCGGCGGCCGGGCTGTTCGGGCTGCCCTGGCATGCGGCGTACAGCGCCAGCAAGTTCGGCCTGCGCGGCATTTCCGAGGTGCTGCGCTTCGACCTCGAGGAGCATCGCATCGGCGTGAGTCTGGTGTGTCCCGGGCGCGTGGCCACGCCGCTCGTGGGCACTGCTGAAATACTCGGAGTGAACCGCGAGGCCCCCGAGGCCAAACGCCTGGGTGAAGACTTCAAAAAGCGCGCCGTCACGCCCGCGCAGGCCGCCGAGTCGATCTTGCGGGGCATGCATCGGGGTGACTACCTGGTTTTCACGTCGCCGGACATTCGCGTCGGCCACTGGTTTCAGAACAAGCTTTCGTTTCTCTACGAAGCCTCCATGCGCCGCCTGAACCGCAGCATGCGGCGCATGGTCGAACGCGCAAACCGGCGGGCTAGTGTCCTGTCTCCGCAGATCGCTACAGAAAACGGGCGCCATGCGCGGAGACAGGACACGTCAGGAACAAGAAAAGTGTGGTGAATAGAGTAGCCCACAGCGGATGCGACTCTCTGATTCACCACACTAAGGCAAACGGAGTGAACAGCTCCCCGGAAAGCCCTGGTAGCCGCCCTGCAGATACGGCGAGGGCTGACCTGCGCGGTGCGCAGAAATGAAGCGGCTCACGACCGCACCCGTCACCTCCGGGTGCAGCGCGTGACCCCGAGTGTGCGGACAGTCCACCACGACGCGCCCGCCCGCCTTCAGGAACGGAAACGCCGCTTGCGCTGCTCGCTCCAGGTCCATCACGTTCAGGATGGTGACGTCGCCGGGGCCACCGTGCGTCAAGAGCACTGCGCCGCCATCGGCGGGGTTCAGCGCGGGCCAGTTCCAATCGACGTCGAAGACGTTGACCATGGCCTCTTGCGCCGGGTCGTTGAACCACGCACCGGACACGGCAACGATGGCGCTGAGCAGCTTTGGATGACGCGAATGCAGGAGGCTCGTCATGACCGAGCCCGCTGAAAAGCCGTACGAGTAAATGCGCGCCGAATCGAGCGGATACTGCGCGTTCAAGCAGCCGAGCATGGCTTCGAAGAACGCGATGTCCCTGTTGGTATCGGCAGGCGTGCCTCTGCCGATGTCCCAATCCAGACCTTCCGGAGGGATCATGCCCGTATCATCCGGGGTGACGACGATGACGGGCAGCGAAGGATCGGCGTTTGGGTTCAAGCCTGCGATGCGTCGATGGTTGTCCACGGAGTCCGTGAAGCCGTGCCACGAGAAGAGCACGCCCATGCGGCGCGAGGGATCCGTGGGGAACTCGGCGTAGAAGGAGCGCGGCAGGCCGCCCACGGTCAGCGTGTTCGCGCCAGCGCGCACCGTGCCGCCTGGACAGGCGAACGGGATCTGCGGCCCGCCGCCCATCCCGCCGCTTCCTCCAGTACCGCCAGGGTTCGTGGCGCCGCACGCGACCACTGCCAGCGCCAGCAGCCCGCAAACCGAGCTGCTCTCGAACCCTGACGGACCTAGCGGTGTATGCCGTGCCATGTGCGCCTTCCTGGCGCCGAAGCACCTTGCTATACACCGTGTCTACTATCGCAGCCGCGCGCAGGTAAACACGAATTCTACCTACGGACTCGCCGGCGAGCCGGCGCAGCCGTCAGCTCTTCAAGAAACGTTCGAGCTTATCGGCGATCTCGTTCCAGCCGGCCTGGCGATCGCTGGGCTTTTCGTCACCGAAGAACGCCGACTGGTCGGTCAGGAGCAGCTTCGTGCCGTCCCCGTCAGGCAGCAGCTCCACGGTGTTGAGCGTGGCGGTCATGCGTGTGCCCCTCGCCTGCATGATGCCGGCGGAGATGATCCGGCGGTCCTGCAAGATTTCGAGGTACGTGCCCTCGCTGCGGAGATACGCATCTCCTTTGGGGCCGAACTGCGAAACTTCGCCGCCGCCCACACGAAAGTCCTGTTCGTGCAGGGTGATCACCCAGTCTTTCGAGGGCACGTCCCACTGCTTGCGCTGCTCGGGATCGGCCCATGCGGAGAACACGCGCGCTGGTGCGGCACGCAAGCGACGTTCGACGGTGACCGTGGCGTGTTCGACGGTAGCTTTGCTCATCTTCTGCTCCTTTTCGGCGGGGGTTCATCGAGCTCACCGAGATGCGCGGCGAGCCGCTCGAGCCGGTGTTCGAGACCAGCGCGACGCTTTACGATCCAATTTTCAGCGAGCTCCAGCGCCTGGGGCTCCACGCGACAGATGCGTTCACGCCCGCGCTTTTCAGTGCGCACGACGCCGCTGGCTTCCAGCACTTTCAGGTGCTGAGCCACAGCGGACAGCGACATCGTCAACGGTTTTGCGAGCTCACTGGTCGACGCAGGGCCGCGAATGAGCCGCTCCACCATCGCACGGCGACTGCCGTCCGCCAGAGCGTGGAAGACCAAATCCAGGGATTCGGAATGCTGAAGCATTTACTTCAGTAATGCCCCGCCCTGGATCCGTCAAGGGTGCTGATTGCGCTCAGCGAGCTCGGTCGTAGTGAACGGCGACCACACCCGAGCGGAACACCTTGGCGTCCGTGCGCACGAGCTTGCGATCCGCCCCGTGATTCTCGAAGAGCGGGATGCCGGAACCGAGCAGGATCTTTGGGAGCGTGTTCATGAGCTCGGCCATTTCGCGTTCGCGCTCCGCACTCGTGAAGCCCTCCCCCGGCGGCAGCTCGGCGTGCTCGGTTCCAGCCTTTGGCCAATACTCGGAAAACATCTGGTACGTCACGCGGCCAACGAGTATGGCGCCGACGCTACGCAACATGTTCAGCGAGTACGTCTCGAATTCGCCGTCGTTCAAGAACCAGTCCAGGCTGCCATCCGCCCTGGCAGTTTGACCGTCGAGCGAGACCAGCATGGATAAAACGACTTTTTTCATGGGCAATCCTCCGGAGCAAAATCGCTTAGCACTACCCGCGAAGTACGGCTGATAGCCGAGCGCGAACGGCATGAGCGCCGTTCCCGTATTTTCGATGCGAGCCGCGATGCGCAAGGGCGCTCCGGTAAGCGCGAACCACCGCGTACGTTTTTTGTCGCGTCGCTCAGCGTGCTCTCGTCCAGATACAAGAGCTCGCGCCCGCCGACGCTGAAGGACGTGACCAGCGCGCCGCGCTGGGGCGCGATCACGACGCGACTGTGGTCGGCTTCGTCTTCGAGAACGATCAGAGCCCCGACGGCTGCTGCATCGGAAGAACGGCTGCTCACCTTCGGCATACGCTCAGCATAAACGCGTCCTGGAACAAACGCGCTCGCAGGTGCCGGTTGTGACGCAGCGAATGCCAGTTTCGGCAGGCTACGTGTCTGGTGGCCGTAAAAGCTCGCGAAAACCGGCTCGCTTCACGCTCTACTCTGGATGAAACCCGGCGCTGCGTGTGTCACGGCGTCGAATGCGGCTGCCTGCGCAGAGGCGTTTGCAGCCGTAGCTCGGGGTCTCGAGCTGAGTGAAGCCTGTTACATCGGGTCTCCAGCCGCGCCCTGCCAGTACTACCTCGCCACCACTGCTGGCGACCAGGTACGGCGGTTTCTGCCTGGCAGTGGATATCTGGACTTTCTGCGTTTCCCGTGGAGCCTCTATCACCGTCCGATCGTGCGGGAGCTGCAGGCCGCGCTGCGCGCTGCTGCGGGCGCTGACGTCCTGAATATCGGCTCCGGGCCGTTCTGGGAGCTCTCGGAGCTCGACTGCGGAGGAAACGCGCAAGGCTTCAGCCGACGCGGCCTTCATCCGACCAAACTGGACCGCGAGAGTCTGGCCCGGCTACTGGACGACGCCGGCACGCCCGCGCACACGATTCGCCGCATTGCGTTCGGTTGGGTGCTCGTCGCGCTCGCCCAGCGCAGCATCCAGGATGCGGCTTCCGCAAATCAGCGCGCCCACCCAGATTTCTCGGTGCAGGACTCTAGTGGCGAGCCCGTTGCCGGCGCTTGGCCCGTGGTACCCAGCGCATTGCCGGTGAGTGTGCAGTGTGCGGCTCGCTGGGTCGAGGACGAAACGCAGCTGCGCGATGAGCCGTCCGATTGAGTTGCCAGCGGACGATGATGACCGCGAGAACCAGAGGCACGATGAACTTGTTGGCCAGCGGAGTCACGAAGCCGTAGAGGAGCGTGAGCGCGGACCCGACCCAAACTGGCAGCTCGACGCCCGGAGGTCCGCTGCTTGCGTGAGTGAACGCCCAAGCGGCCGTGATCACGACGGACAGAGCGGCGAGCGTGATCAACACGGCGGAGCCAATCAACAAGGTGTAGAGCTTGCGGCGGCCTGGCAGCGGGCTCGCAGCTGCCAGTGCTGCATAAAACACCAGCGGTATGTAGCCGAGCCGCCGCGGATTGATTCGAAACGCGTCGTGATCGCGCCCGCGTGTGCCGAGTATCAGGCGGGCGTTCCAACTGGCATCTTCGGTAACTGCATTCTTCGGTCTCCCGAAAGCCGCTTCGACTCGCGCGCTGCGCTCGGCACCAAACGACACGACTTCCAGAAACACGCTACTGACTCCAGCGAACGCCGACGTGAAGGGCCGTTCCACGGCGGGCCAAAGCAGCCACCCGCTACAGCCAACCACCAAAAAAGCGAGGACCGCTCGGCGGTGGTGTCGAGGATTCGACGGCGCTTTGCCGTCCTCGCTTGCGTGTGCCACGGCGCGGTTACTCTCGAGCTAGAGCGGCAGCGGCACGATCTCGCGGCGTGCGCCCAGTCCAGGCGAACCAGGCGAGCAGGCATCCGCACGCCGCCACGACCAGAACCAGTGGAAAGAGCTCCTCGTGAACGAAATCGAACGAATCGTGAAGGTGAGCGCCCACGAAGTAGAGACTCGCGATGCGCACGATGTTGATCAAGATGAGTGCCGAACCGCCCGCAACGACGCCGAGCAACCTCGGGGCCCAGCCCGCCGGAAACGCGAGAATCGTTCCAGCGAACAGCGCCTGGACGTCCATCGAGGTGCAGCCCTTGATGACCTGCAGCGGGAAGCGCCCGTGGATCACGGTGCCCTGAACCGACGCGCGGGAGTCGAAGAGACGGACGAGAAAACCGGCCGCGTGCGCCTGCAAGCGGGATTCCGCGTTCAGCACCCGCTGTAGCGCGCTGTCCGGCTCATGCGGATAGTGGACCAGCGCGTAGAAGGCGCACATGAGCACAATCGCCCGAAACAGAAAGCGCCAGCCGACGTTCGGCGCCCGCTGTTGCACAGGGCTCGCCGTCGTTCGAAGCCGATCGCGGCTTCTCACCTGCTTTTCGCGGCGCCTCTTGGAACGCATCACTCGAACCGGCAGGCGCTCTAACAGGTGTTCGTTTCACTTTCGTGACGATCCGAAGACGCGTGTCGATTGTGGACACACTCGGCGATCCCGGGCGCTAGAAAGCCGCATGGACGAGGTCTTCGGTATTTTTCCGACGCCCTTCATGCGTGCGCCGGGCACCCTGGGGCAAACGCTGATCGCCGGGCTGGTGGAGTACTTCAGCGAGCGCACCACTCGAGACAACAACTCGTCCGCGAATCTCTCTCACACGGAAATGCTGAGACCCAGCGACAGCGGCCTGTTGCGCGAGGCTGCGGCGCTCATCACGCCCAAGCTCGTCGAGTTCGGCCTGCATCTCTTCGGCGAGCGACTGCCGTGGGCGCTGAAGGAAATGTGGGGCAACGTGCTCGCCAACGGCGGCCGTCAGGCCATGCACAACCACGCGAACAGCTTCATTTCCGGCATCGTGTACCTCACCCCGACGCACCCCGGATCGCAAACGGTGTTCATGAAGTCGCCCGGCGGTAGTGAGTTCCTGTTCAGGAACGATCATCAGGGGATCACGCCGAGCGAATTCAGCGCGGACAAATGGATCGGCCCGGCGCCGCAGCCAGGCGACATGGTCCTGTTTCCAAGCTACCTGATGCACGCCGTGCCCCCCAATCAGGGCGAACGTCGCATGACCCTCTCGTTCAACTCCATCCCGTCCCACCTGAAGTCGTGGGACTACGTCATCAGGTTCGGCGGTTGAGTTTGGTGCGTTGCACGTGGCGCCGCTGGACGGCGTTGGTGTTGATGTTGGCCTCCGGCTTCGCCGGCCTGGGTTACCAGATCATCTGGACCCAGCAGACGTCCCTGTGGCTGGGTCATGAGGCCGCCGCCGTGCTTGCGGTGGTGGCAGCGTTCTTCGGTGGGCTCGCAGTCGGCGGCCTGATCCTGGGGTCGCGCATCGAACACAGCGCGCGCCCGATGCGCTGGTACGCCGGATGCGAGCTCGTGATTGCGCTCTGGAGTGTAGTGCTGCTCTTCGTCTGGTCGCCGTTCAGCGCGTGGATGCACAGGGCGACGGGCGTCGAGCCGTCTCCGGTCTGGCACTGGTCGCTGGCGTTTTGCGGCACGGTTTTGCTGTTTCTGCCGGCGACTGCCGCAATGGGCGCCACGCTGCCCGCGATGGAGCGGCTTAGCGCGCGAATGTACGGCGAACGCAGCTCGCTTGCCGCGCTGTACGCCGGAAATACGCTGGGCGCGCTGCTCGGCGTGCTGGCCGCAGCCTTCTGGCTGATTGCCGCTGTCGGGCTCGCGCGCAGCGCGGCGCTGTGCATCGCGCTCAATCTGATCTGCGCGGTGACCGCGTGGGCCGTGTTTCGGCGAACGGAGCAGTCCGCGTCGAGCCAGTCGCGGCGCGCCGTGCCGGCGGCTCAGCACGCCGACCGCGCGCGCGCAGGCGGCGTGGTGTGGCGTCTTGCCTTCACCGGCTTTCTCGGAATCGGGTACGAAGTCGTGGTTGTCCGTGTTCTGAGCCAGGTAACGGAAAACACCTTTTACACGTTTGCGACGTTGCTTGCGGCTTACCTGATAGGTAGCGCTGCCGGCGCCGCGGCCTATCAACGCTGGCTTGCGGGTCGCAGCGCCGTAGACGGCCTGAGTGATCGCTTGCTGGCGCTGCTGGCGGCCGCTTGTCTCGCCGGAACACTGTCGCTGTGGGCTGCCCAGAGCGTGAAGAGCTGGGCACTGGACGCATTCGGCGCGGGTGTGGAGGCAGCGATCGCGGCAGAGGGCTTGCTGGCGTTGCTCGCGTTCGGACCTGCGACGCTCGTGATGGGCGCGCTGTTCAATCATTTGTGCCGTGCCGCGAGTGCAGCCGGGGTCAGCGTCGGTCACGCGCTCGGTATCAACCTGGTAGGCGCAGCGCTGGCTCCGGCCGTGTGCGGTGTCTTGGCCGTGTTCCTGATCGGACCGAAGTTCGTGCTGCTGGCTATCGTGCTCGGCTATCTGATCGTGACATCACGGCAGGCGTGGTTCACGAGGCGGGTGTGGGTGCTCGGGTCGGCTGCGCTGGCCGTCGCGCTCTTCGCCCCGCCGCTCAGCTTCATCGACGTTCCAGAGGGCGGCCGCGTCGTCAGTTACGAGGACGGCGTGACGGCCTCCGTGAGTGTGGTGGAAGACGCCAGCGGCGTCGCGCGCCTGCACATCAACAACCGGGTGCAGGAGGGGAGCAGCGCCACGCCCTTCGTCGATGCTCGACA
>DATHEN010001315.1:0-3542 GCA_035318565.1 Polyangiaceae bacterium | reverse complement strand
GCGCTCGATCTCGGGCAGGCAGCGCTCTACCACCTGATCCTGTCGCAATCTGCCGCGCAGGGCCAGCGCAAGCCCTCGGCGCTTGCGCTGGTGCGTTTCATTCCGGAGCGCGAGGAGATTTTGATCGATGCGACGACCGTCGCGCCAGCAGAAGCTCGCCTGCTCGAGCTGATCGGCGAGCTGTCCGGCGTACGGCGCAGCGTGCTACCGCGGGAAGTCGTCGTCGCCGCGTCCGCCGGTGAACCCGCTGGCGAACCGCCTGGGTCGAGCTACGACGAGCTGATTCGGCGCCTGGCACGGGCCTTTCGCGAATACGGAAAGAGCGTAGAAATCAAGACTCCACCCAGCGTTGGGCCGCGCTTCTTGCGGTTCGAAGCCGAGCTCGGTTCCGGCGTGAAGTTCGAACACGTGCAGAAGCTCGCTCCGGAGATCGGGCTGCGTCTCGGTACGTTGCAGGACCCGATCATCACGCGTGCGCAAGGCCGTGTCTTGATAGACGTTCCGCGTCCCGATCCGCGAACGGTGTCGTTCGAGGTGGTGCCGTTGGCGCTCGCTGCTCAGGGCAGCGCCAGCGGTTCGTCGCGGCTCGTGGTGGGCGTCGGTGTCGACAGTAGCGTGCGCTTTGCGGACCTCTCGGATCCGAACAACGCGCACGTGGTCGTCGCCGGCACGACGGGCAGCGGGAAAACCGAGTGGCTGCGCTCGGCGCTCGCCAGTCTGCTGATTGGCAACACGCCCGAGACGCTCAGGCTAGTGCTCATCGATCCGAAACAAACGGCGTTCAACGACCTGCGCGGCTCGGCGTTTTTGTGGGAAGAGCACGGCTTCTGGGTGCCGGGCGTGGATGCGCCCATCGTCGACGTCCTGCAGGCGCTGGTTCGCGAGATGGAACGTCGCTACGATTTGCTTGCACAAACCAAGACCGACGATCTTGCGCGTTACATCGAGAAGACGCAGCAGAGTTTGCCGCGCATAGTCATGTTCTGTGACGAGTACTTCTCGCTCGTGATGCAGGCCTCCCGCGCAGAAAAGAAGCACATCGAAAAAGCCGTTGGGCTGCTCGGCTCCAAGGCGCGCGCGGCGGGTATTCACCTGGTGCTTGCGATGCAGCAAGCCAGCCGCCGCGTGCTGGAGGGGGCCATCAGCGCCAACTTCCCGTGCCGCGTCGCGCTGCTCACCAACTCGGACATCGAGTCGCGCATGGTGATTGGCCGGAGCGGCGCCAGTCATCTGACCGGACGCGGCGATTTACTGTATCGCGACATCGGAGAGCCCGTGCGGCTGCAGGCGCCGTACCTGGACGAAGCCGGAAGACAGCGCTGGTTGGCTGGCCGCTGAGCCTTGGCTTTGGCTATTTGCACACGGACAGGCTGGCGGAGAGCTTGTCGTACAGGCCGGGATTCACGCGCTTGAAGGCGCGATAATAACCGCCCTGAAAGCCCAGCAGCACACCAAAGACGAGTGTGTAGGCGGCCAGCGCTCCGGCTACGACGCTGCTGACTCGAGCAAGTACCCTCTGCTCACGCAGGCGCGCGAGCAGAGTCCAGAAGCCGAGTGTGCCGAGCAAGAGCCAGCCGGAAGCAAAATCTGCCAGGTAGCGCATCGTGGAGCTGAAGAAGCCGAGCGCCGGCAAGACCGGAAAAATGGCAAGAATGAGCGCACTGCCCGTGAGCCACAGCGCGATTTCTCGCGGAGCGCCGTGCTCCCGCTGCAGCGCGCGCGTGCGTACGAGCTCCTTCAGCGCGCTGCCGATGGCGATGAGTCCGAATAGCGTGACGGGCGCTGCCACGAACAGGCCGACCACGGGCTCCAGGGGCAGGTAGCGCAGCTTGGCGAGGTTCATGCTTGCCGGCATCAGTGACACGGCTCCCGAGGGCGCGTCGATGAAAGGAAACTGGCAGCCCACGAGCACACGCCTTACGAAGTAGGAGTGAAGGTTCGGGGCCCAGCACGCGAGCGAATAGTCGAGCCGCAACGGATTGAGTTGGTAGCGTAGACCGAACTCCGACCACGCGCCGAAGCGGGCGAAGTTGTAGAGCGCGAGCAGAAAGCCGACGAGCGCGACCGGGCCCGCGACCGTGGCGAATCGAAGTGCGAGTGCACGCACGCCCGCCCGCAATCCGAAAGGGCAGAACGCGGTCCAAGCAACGAGCGCGGCAACCGCTAGGAGCAAGCTGATGCGGCACGCGAGCGCGGCGCCCCAAGCGAGTCCCGCCAGACTCAAGAGCCAGCGGGCTCGCCGAGACGAGCTCGTGGTGACGCCCGAGAATGCCGCCCAGACACCGAGCAAAAGGAAGAACTGACCGCCTTCGATGGCAGCCTCGTAGATAGCGGGCCGCCCGAGCGTGAACAGGTAGGGACTCGCGAGGCCGAACACGGCCAGCGCGGGCACGACCCACAGCGGTGCCAGGCGCGGGAACAAGTGCTTTCGAACGCCGAGCAGCAGCAGCGCACCGATCGAGACGCGGCCCACCACGAACGCCAAGACGACCAGCTCGTCCCCGACGTACGTGGTGCGGCCGATGAACAGCTTCACGAACGCGAGCAGCAGGGCAGGGACCGGGCCCCAGTACGTGTAGTAACGACCTTGGTAGAGGGAAGCGTCATACAGCCAGAGCTGTGTGTGCACGCCGTCGAATGGGTTCGCTTTTTTGAGCAGCTCGGGATCGGGAGCCTGCAGCAGATGCAGCTGCCCGTGGAGGAAAGCCTCTGCCAGCAGATTGTAGAATTGGGTTTGGCGCGGGATGTCCGTGCCCCGCCCGAGCGTGATGAAAAACCAGTAAATCGCCACCACTGCGGCGAGCGTCAGCACGACCGCCCAGAGTTGACGTCCGGACGCCGTCCTCACCCCAGCGGCGCCCGACGCCGTAGCGAGGCGCTCGTCACTGGCGATCACGTGCGCGCTCGCGACTTGCGCTTGGCAGCAGCGCCCGTACGAAGCCCGAGTTTCTTTACGAGCGGGGTCCCAGAGTATCCAGCCACGGTGGCGGCAGACTAGCGCCGGTCCTGCATTTGCAGAAGCCAAAGCTCGACGTTACCGAGCCGAGCGGCGCTTGTTTTTCAGTCGTACGCGCGAAATTACGCCTGGAGTCAGTTCTGGACGGGTGTGAGGTTGCGCGCGTCGGGTTTACTCTCGCCGTCCCCGCTCGGTGCGTGGGTCGGCTCCCGGCCTTGCGAAAGCAGTTGCAGGAGCTGCTCCGCGTGTACGGGTTTGACCAAGTGCTCGTCGAAGCCGGCGTCTCTCGAAGCCCTGCGATCTTCGGCGCGGCCGTAGCCGGTCAGGGCGATCAGGAAGAGCCCGGCGTGCTTGGGATTGGCACGCAGGCGTCGGGCGACCTCGAAGCCATCCATTTCCGGCAGACCGACATCCAGAATGGCGATGTCCGGCTCGATTTCGTCGATGATCTGCAGCGCAGACGGGCCATTGTCGGCGGTGGTGCATTCGAAGCCGGCGCCGTGCAGGAGCTCGCACAGCATTTCGCGACTGTCCGGATTGTCTTCGACCACGACGATGTGCGCGCCAGCTTTCACCTCCGGAAGTA
>DATHEN010001314.1:0-7698 GCA_035318565.1 Polyangiaceae bacterium | reverse complement strand
TGACGCTGGACGCCGCGGCCTATCCCGAGTTGAACGACACGCTGCGCCAGTCGCTGCGTGCGTCGATCGAAGCATTCACGGCTTGGGCCTTCTGGGATCAGCGCTCGGTCAACGCGCTCTTCGGATCGGAGCAGGTGTTCGCCGACAGAACCCTGGCGCCGTTTCTCGGCGTGAACGTCGCGAGTCCTTCGCTGACCCGTGTCACGGCACCGAACCGCAAAGGGCTGCTGACGCAACCAGGGCTGCTGGCTTCCACCTCGCACGGCACGTTGCATTCACCGGTGCTCCGCGGCGTGCAACTACTCCGCAAGTTCCTGTGCTTCGTGATTCCGGCGCCGCCGCCGGGCGTGGTGACCGCGGTGGCGCCGATCCCCGCTGGCGCCGCGCGCACCACGCGCGAGCACTTCGAGCTCACGCACGTCAAGCCCGAGTGCGCGGGCTGCCACGGGCGCATCGATCCGGCGGGCTACACGCTCGAGAACTATGACGCGCTCGGGCGCTACGTGACCCAGGAAAACGGAGTGCCGATCGACAGCTCCGGCGGTTTGCCGATCGGACCGAACGGAAGCATCTCGATCACGGGCGGTGTGGAGCTCGGCAGCGCCCTGGCCCAAGCGGACGAAGTGCGCGCGTGTCTCGCGAATCACTGGTTTCGCTTCGCGTTCGGTCGCGCGCCTGCCGACGAGGGCGACCGGAACGAGGTCAATCAGCTCGCCGCCAGCCTGCGTTCCGGAAATGGAGATCCGCAAGCGCTCTTGCTCGCGATCGTCCAGAGCAACTCCTTCCGGAAAAGGCCCGCGCTCTCGACTCCGTAGGTCAGGAAAGCCGCAGATGAAACGTCGTGATCTTCTCAAGGTAGGTGCTCTCGGCTCGGCGGCTCTCGCCGTTCCACTTCTACGAGGAAGCCGCGCATTGGGCGCGCCGGTTCCCATTCCGAAGCGGGTGGTGTTCGTCTATTTGCAGGACGGTCTCTTGATCGGTGACGGCGAACCGAAGCCTCCGCCGGGCGCCACGAGCTACGACGCCCGAAATTTCGCGTTCCCAGCCTGCTTGCAGCCGCTCGCAGAGCTGCGCCGCGACATGCTCCTGTTCGACAATCTGGACATGGTGTCCGCCACCACGGATCCGACTTCGCCCGCCAACGCACACCTGGCCGGCGAGACTCACGCGCTCACGGGCGCGTACCGGCTGGGGGATTCGCTGCCCGGCGCGGCGTCGATCGATCAATTCATAGCGCAGGAGCTCAGCCGCAGCGGCGCCGCGACGGCGCTGCGCTCTCTCGAAGTCTTCTGCAGCGCCGACATGGCGTACAATGACGGCTTCAAAGGCCCGAAGAAAATCCCGTCCACGTCCGCCGCCGGCCAAAAGCTGGATGCGCTCGGCCGCCCCGACGAAATCTTCGAGCGTCTGTTCGGCAACCCCGTCACTAACACCGCCAATACCAGCGCCTTGATCGAACGGCAGAAACGCCTGTTCGACTTCCTGCGCGGCGAACACTCCGACGTCGGCACGCGCCTGCCCGAGGACGATCGCAGAAAGCTCGATCAGCACATTCAGCATTTGAGCGACATCGAGGCACGCCAACGCGCCTTGCTCGCGTCGCAAGATCGCCAGGTCTTGTGGCCGAGCCGGACCCTGGTGGACCCCGCGCGCTCGCTGAACTGGACGTACAACGCGGACCGGCGCACCACCTGGTACAATCGCTACGAGCTCGCCGTCCCGCTCAACATGAAGCTCGTGGCTGCCGCGCTTCATGCCGACGTCACGCGCGTGGCCACGATCGCGCTCGATCCACCGCCGCCCGAAGGCCTCGGATTTTCCGGCGGCATGTACGACGCCATCGATTTTCACGATCTGATCCACAAAGCCAACGATCCGAAGACGAGCCAGGCCCAAAACCCCGAAGTACGAAGCCTGATCATTCGCGTCCTTCAGAACGCGATGCACAAAGTTCGCATCCTGGCGGACGAGCTGGCCACGCTCAAAGAAGTGGATGGCAGCCGGCTGCTCGATCACACCCTGATCGTCTTCACGAGTCAGATCGGCTGGGGCAGCCACGCGCTCGAGCGCTTGCCGTGGTTTACGATCGGCAACATCGACGGCTACTTCGACACGGGCCGGCTGATCGTTCTCGAACGCAGCACCGATCCGCGGGCCACATGGCGCACGAATGGGCGACCGCACAACGACTTGTTCGTGTCCGTGGCCGGCGCCATGGGCGTTTCGATCGGCAAGTTCGGTGAAGCCTCGGTATCTACCGGGCCGATAGTCGAGATGCGAACCGCATAACTCGAGGAGGGCGTGTTATTCTCGCGAGCGCAACAGAGGAACCCAGCGTGGTCGTTCGAGCAAGTCAGCCCGCCCTGACCGTCTCCCGGGCTGGCCCGTCGGATGCGGCACTGGTTCTCTCCGCGCGCGCCGGCGAGCGCTGGGCTCAAGAGGCGCTGTTCCGCCGTCACGCTATGATGGCCAACAACCTGGCTCATCGCCTGCTCTTGAGCGACAGCGACCTGGACGACCTGGTTCAGGACAGCTTCATCGCCGCGTTCGAAAGCTTGGACCGCCTGGTCGACCCGCAAGCGTTCGCGAGCTGGCTCTGTTCGATCATCGTGCGCACGGCGCACAAACGCCTGCGCCGCAAGCGCTTGCTCGAACGGCTCGGACTGCTCCGCCCCTCCCCCGTCGATCTGGACGTGCTCGCCACGCGCTCCACGCCACCCGACGTGGCCACCGAACTGCGCAAGCTCTACGCCGTGGTGCAGCGTTTACCCGCCGAGGAGCGCGTCGTGCTGCTGCTCCGGCGGGTGGAAGGACTCACCGTCGGAGAGATCGCCGAACAGCTCGGCCGCTCGCCGGCAACCGTCAAACGGCGATTGGAGCGCGCTCACGCCAAGCTCGAGCGCGACGGGGGTAAATCATGAGCGCCACGAACTTGCAGGGCGCGCTCAAGGCACGCCTGAACGAGCCACGGCTGGCCAGGCAGTGGGCACGGATCGCGACCCGCCTGGACGCGCCGCGCATGAGGCTCCGCTGGCCGGTTCTGGCTCTGGGACTCGCGCTCGTCGGTGCCGTCGCCGCGCTGCTGTGGGTACGCGGCGGGGCTTCCGAATCTGCCACGGCCTGGGACGGGGCAGTGCTCGAAACCGAGGGCGCTGGCAGCGCCGTGCTGCTCGGAGACGGCTCACGCATCGAGCTCTACTCGCAAACGAAACTGTCCGTGCACACCAGCGATGGCGAGACGCGCCTGACGCTGCAACGAGGCGGCGCTTCGTTCGACGTCACGCACGCCGAAGGGCGCTCCTTTCGAGTATCGCTCGGCAGCGTGGACGTGAAAGTGGTGGGAACGCGCTTTTCGGTGCGCGAGGTGCAGCTGCCATCCGGGGCAAGGCACGTGGAGGTGGCGGTAGCGCGCGGGCTGGTGGAGGCCAGCTCCGGAGCGAGCGTGGCGCGTTTGGGCCCGGGTCAAAGCTGGTCCGTGCCTTTCAAAGCCGTCGAGTCGACGACCGTCGCGATGAAACCGCCGCCTGCGCCGGCAGCGGCGCTCTCGCCCAGCGCCGCGCCGCCCGCGCCGGAACGCGAGGAGCCCGCAGCAGCGGGTTCTGCAGCGCCTGCCAGTCCACGGTCTCAGGACACTCCGGCTCCGCCTTCGGCCGACGCCAAGCAACTGTTCGAAACCGCCAATCGGGCTCGCGCGGCTGGAAACGCCTCAGGAGCGGCGGAAGGCTACCGCGCCTTGCTCGATCAGTATCCACGCGATCCGCGCGCTGCGCTGGCCGCCTTCGAGCTCGGGCGGCTGCAGATGGACCGCCTCGGTCAGCCGGCTCAAGCCATCTCGTCCTTGAGGCGAGCGGTCGCTTCTTCTTCGGGAGGTGGCTTTCGCGAGGACGCGATGGCGCGTCTCGTGACGGCCCATGCCGCGACCGGCGCACGCGCGGCCTGCTTGCGCGCGCGCGGCGCCTATCTCAAGCAGTACCCTAACGGCGTACACCGGACTACGGTGCAAGCGCAGTGTGGCGCCTCCGGCTTGCCTTAGTCGCGTTGTTCCTTCCGTGGGTGGCTCGAGCCGAGCCGGCACTCGAAGCCCATGCCCACGAAGATCGCCCCTGTGGCAAAGGTTTCGCGTGGGTCCTCGTGAAAACGCAAGGCCTCGCAACGCGTTTCGAAGCTGCCGTGCTGACTCAATTGCGAGCGGGGCTGCGCGGCGAACGGCTCGACGCCTGCTCGTCGGGCGCTGGCAGTTCTCGCGCCTCGAGCGCGGTGCTGTCGCTGCACAGGGACGCACGGGGCCTCGTGACGATCGACGTGCGCGACGCCCACCACACGCTGCGTCGCCGGATCGACTTGCTGCGAGTACCGGCGGACGGTCGCGCGCTCGCTCTGGCCGTCGCCGCCGACGAGCTGATCCGTGCGACCCTCGCAGAGCAGCCGGCCGTCAGCCATGCGCCCGAACCCGAGGCGCAGAAGCCGCCGCGTGCGCCGGAGGTAAGCAGGCAGCTCCGCCCCCGAACCCGGCACACGGCGCTCGCCGCAAGCTTCGCCAGCGAGCGCTACGTCGGAGGGCAGCGCACGCTGGGTATCGATGCCGGCGTTCGTCAGGCGTTGACCGAACGCTGGTACGCACGTTTCGTTTTCGGCGCCCGCAAGCTCGAGCGCGTGCGCACGGCACACGGCGAAATCACCGGGACGATGCTCGGCGGCGAGATCGGCGCCGGTTTTGCGCTGCTGCGCCTCGACCCGCTCAGCGTCTGCGCAGAGCTGAGCATTTGGGGAGCTCGAGCCGCGCTGAAGGGCAAACCCGTGGACGGCGCGATCGGCTCCGATGCCGCAGGGCTGTTCGCCGTAGCCCGGACGGGCATGGCGCTGGAAGTTCGGCCCGCGCCCTGGCTCGGACTCGAATTGCGCGGCGGAGTTGGCGCTCCGCTCCGCGCGCTGCGCATCGACGACAGCGGTGAAACGAAGACCGCGATCTCCGGACTGGAAGTGTACGGCTCGTTCGGTCCTGGCTGGGTGTTTTGATCATGCGCCGCGCTCTTCGAATGCTCGTGTGTGCGGCTCTTGCGGGCGGAAGCTTCGCGTGCGAGGAGCGGCTCGAGGTGTTGACCGCCCCCGACGCCTCCCCTCCCTCTGCTCGATCTTACTCGACGCTCGCCGTAGGCCAGACGCACGCGTGCGCGATTCGCGCTGGACAGATTTTCTGCTGGGGTCTGGGC
The DNA here is from genome assembly GCA_035318565.1 of Polyangiaceae bacterium. Taxonomy (GTDB): domain Bacteria; phylum Myxococcota_A; class Polyangia; order Polyangiales; family Polyangiaceae; genus DATDJP01. Next base: position 2,488 of record DATHEN010001314.1, on the reverse strand, counting down.
GCACGCGGCGAGCTCGGCACGGGCGCAGTCGTGCCCGGCGCCCTGACGCCACGACGTGTTGCCGGGCTCGACACTGCAGCGTCCGTCAGTAGCGGCGAATTCCACAGCTGCGCGATCGACCGCGCCGGCAGCGTATTCTGCTGGGGAGGCAATGACCAAGGTCAGCTCGGCGTGCTGGATTTCGGCGACCGCCTCGCGCCGAGCCGGGTCGATCTCTCCGACGCAGCCAGTCAGCTCGCAACGAGCTTTCTGTTCAGCTGCGCGGTTCTGCGAGACCAGAGCTTGTGGTGCTGGGGACGCAACTTCGAAGGCCAGCTCGCCCAGGGAGACGTGCCGGACGAGACCGGCATCCCTACACCGACTCGAGTGGGGAGCGACCGGGATTGGACGCACGTCAGTACGGGCCAGGGACATACTTGCGGAATTCGCGCAGCGGGAGCGTTGTATTGTTGGGGCCGCAACACCGAGGGCGAGCTCGGAGTGGGAGCCGGCGCCAGCATCCAGATACGACGCCCGACTCGGGTCGGTGACGAGAGCGACTGGCAACGAGTCAGCGCCGCCGAGAACGAAACGTGCGCCATCAAGACGAACGGCACGCTGTGGTGTTGGGGTGGCAACCCGGACGGGCAGCTCGGCCTCGGCGACCACAATCGCCGCGATGTTCCGGTACGAGTCGGCGATCAGAGCGCCTGGGATGCCGTTTCGCTGAGTACGTTCCACGCCTGCGCAATCGCACGCGGCGAGCTCTGGTGCTGGGGCAGAAACACCGAAGGCCAGCTCGGCACCGGTGACGGCGAGGACCGCTTGGCTCCGGCGCGCGCGGGTGAAGACGCCGACTGGTCGAGCGTGAGCACCGGGCGCTTCTTCACGTGCGCTCTCAAGAGCAACGGCAGTGCCTGGTGCACGGGCGCCAACGACGAAGGGCAGCTCGGTGGCGGAGATAGAGAGCGGCGTTTCGTGCTGACCCCAGTCGCAGCCGATTGAGGACCTGGACCGCGGGCTCGTAAGCACGTCTCGTTCATTGGTTCGGGAAAAATCCAGCGCGCGCTCGATCTCTTTGCAGCGAGCGGCAACCGAGACAGCAATCTCGGGACCGAGTCCACTAGGATACAGGGACTCGGAGGTTTCCCGTATGACCCCATCAGCTCGGATCTGGAAACGCATCACCCGTCGTTTACACGCCGTCCTTCGATTCGCCTGTCTGGCGCTCGTGGTGTCGCAGGGCTCGTGCACGGATGGCAAACCGCTGATCGGCGTGTATTGCGGCAACGATCCCAACGCCGTTTTGCAGTTCGAGAGCTGGTTCGGGCGGCCGGTAAACGGCTTGCTCGGCTACACGGGTGCGGCAAACTGGAGCGACTACGACGGGTCCGTGGGTTGGGCCGTGGGCCTGTGGAAACAGATCGACCGTCGAGTGTTCTGGTCCGTGCCGCTGATACCAACGGGCGCAACGCTCGAAGCTGCGGCGGCGGGCGACTACAACGACCACTATCTGAAAGCAGCGCGAACGCTCGCCACCTACCGCCCGCAGGATCCCGAGATCCACATCCGTACGGGCTGGGAATTCAACGGCGACTGGTTTCCGTGGAGCGCACACGGCAAACCGCAGGCTTTCGTCGGCGCGTTTCGGCAATTCGTCACCGCGTTCCGTTCCGTATCGAACCGCTTCGTCTTCGAGTGGAACGTGAACGTGGGCGACGTGGGCATGAACCCGGAAACGGCGTATCCCGGCGACGCCTACGTCGACATCATCGGCATGGATTTCTACTGGAACACCGAGTGGGACCCGGCGGATCCGATCCAGGCCTGGAACTCGATGCTGAACCGTAGCTACGGCCTGCAATGGCACCAAAACTTCGCCGCGGCGCACGGCAAACGCACCGCGTATTCCGAGTGGGGAGTCCGATCGAACAACGCGGGTCCATACATCGAGAGAGCCAAGGCCTGGTTCACGACCCACAAGGTCGTGTTTCACACGTATTGGAACTCGAATTCCGCATTTCCCGGCAAACTCTCCGACAATCAGTATCCGAACGCAGGCGCCGCCTATCGCGCCGCGTTCGCAGCTCCGTGATACGCGCGTAGATCCTGATCGCGAACGCGTTTCGGAGCGTCGAAGATTTTGCTGGCCTCGGCACACTGCCCGGCCGGACACTGCCGGGCATCGCCATGTACGAACAGATTCTCTACGAAGTGGCCGATCCCATTGCCACGATTACGCTGAATCGGCCGCAAAAGCTCAACGCCTGGACGCCGAGCATGGGCGACGAGGTAAAGCACGCCATGGCTCGAGCGGAAGCCGATCCGCACGTGGTCGTCATCATCCTGACCGGCGCGGGCCGCGGCTTTTGCTCGGGCGCCGACCTGTCGACGCTCAGCACGCTCGCCTCCGGCGAGAGCGTGGCGCTCAGCGGGGACAATACGCTCGACGCAGATCCCGGCGACGCGAGCATGGGGCCGTCCTTTCGCGGGACGTACTCGTATTTCC
>DATHEN010001313.1:0-6745 GCA_035318565.1 Polyangiaceae bacterium | reverse complement strand
ACGGAACGCAGCGTCGAGGAGTGAGGCATCCGTGTCCGATCGGGAACGCGAGCCGCCCGTCAAGCTCTACTATCGCATCGGTGAAGTCTCCGAAATCGTCGGCGTAGAGCCTCACGTTCTACGCTACTGGGAAACGGAATTTCGCTCGATCCGCCCGCAGAAGTCGCGCAAGGGCCAGCGCATCTATTCGCGCCGCGACGTCGAGAAGCTCCTGCGAGTCAAGGACCTGCTCTACAACCACGGCTTCACAATCGCCGGCGCGCGCAAGCGGATGCGTGACCCGCACGAAAAGGCAGCGCCCGCTTCGGCCGCCGTTCACGAAGCGCCGCCCGCGCGGAGCGCGCCGACCGAGGTGCGCGCCACCCTCCAGGATCTGCGCCGCGAGATCGTCGACATGTTGAACGAGCTCAACGTGATCGGTACGCCGAGCAAGACCGTCGACGCGGGCTGAGCGGCGCTCGGGTTTGGGCGCCGCCCACGGCAGCGAGACGCCTACTGCTGATCACCGAGCGGCCGCGGAACGGCGTGCGACCATTGGTTACCGCAGGCGAATCCGTCCGAATCAGGCGCTGCGCGGCTCTGCCGGGCGAAGGGTCAGCTTGGAGCGCTCGGCCAGCGTCCGGCAGTGAACGGCGATACTCCGAAGACCCGTCGTGCGAGCGATCTCGAACGCGCGCGTGACCAGCGCGGTCGCGCGCTCCTGCGCATTGGGAGCCCCGGCGGCGAGCAGCATGTGGCCGTAACCAAGGCACGAGGCGGCGATGAAGATCGGCGACGGCATGGCTTCGGCACTGGCGATGGCCGCACGAAAGTGGGCTTCGGCAGCGCGGGCGTCATGCAGCCGCATGGCGAGGCGCCCGAGATGGCGCGCCAGGGGTCCATGGGTATTCGTGCCGGTCGAAATGACGGCGTGGCGATCGGCATAGGGAAGGAGCAATTCGTACAAGCGACGGGCGTGAGCGGTATCCCCTAGCATGGCGCACAGCTCCGCGGCGGGTGCCAGCGCGCCCAGCGTGAACGGGTCGCGGCGCAGTCCGTCGTGGTCGCGTTCGAAGAGACGCTCGAGTACGCGGCGTGCCTGCTGCTTGTGGCCGAGCTCGGCTTCGATCACGGCCAGCACGGCTTGCCAACCGGCGATCGCGGGGTGACGGAGCGCGACGTCACGTACGAGCGCGGCCGCTTCGTCCAGGCGATCCTGCAGGCGCAGCACGCCGCCGTATTGCGTGCAGTACACACGCAGTGCGGCAGGTTCGCCCAGGCGCGTGCCGAGCGTCAGCGTTTCGCGTGCCAAAGAGGCGGCCTCCGGCAGGCGACCGGCGATCAGGGCGTGCATGGTGCGGAAGACCTGCGCCTGCCAGCGGGCGCACGGATCCCGCAGCTGCGCGGCGAGGGTTTCGAGTGCGTCGATGCTGGACTCGGCGCTCGCCATATCGCCGAGCTCCACGGAGCTCCAGACTCGCGCCGCGCTCGCCGCGAGCAGCGCGCGAGAATCTCCCTGCTCGTGCCCCTCGCGTTCGAGCTCGGCGGTGATCGCCAGGCGCTCGGACAGGCAATCCGGATCCGCCAGCGCGTGCAGGCAGGCGAGCAGCGAGTCCGCGCGCTGCGTGCCATCACGGAGCCGTTGGACGGCGGCCAGCGCGGCGCGCGCACGCTCGGCTCTCGGACGGTGCTTTCGAGACCAGATCAGCGCTTTGGCGAGCAGTGCTCCAAGACAAACCCTGCGTTCGTCGTCGACGGGTAGAGCCGCGATGGCTGCCTCGAGCAGCTGGACGTGCTGCGTGTCCACCGTACCGGACGACGAAATTCGCCCGAGCAGGCTGACCGCGCGCACCAGCTCCGAGACCGCGCCGAGCTGCTGGCAGAGCGCGCCGGCGGAAAGTAGCGTGTCCCGCGCAGCCAGCGCATTGCCCGAGCACAACAGAGCCTCACCCTTTTCGAGCAGTACCTCGAGCCGGTCGCGGGCGCTGGACGTGGAAAGCTCCGCCAGTGAAAGCGCCCGATCGAGGTAGTGGATGGCTTCCTCGTGTGCGAGCCGCTGCATCGCCGTGCGTGCCGCGGCCAGCGTGTAGGCGAGACCGCGCCCGTCGTCATGTACGGGAGCGGCGCGCACGAAGTGTTCAGCGAGCTCCGTCAGGCTCGTTTGCGCCGCGCCACTGGCTTCGAGCGCGAAGCCCACCCGCGCGTGCAAGCGGGCGCGCTCGGCGCCGGGGATTTGCTCGTAGAGCGCGTCGCGCAGCAATGCATGCGTGAAGCGCTGCTGGCCGAGGTTGTCCGCTTGCGCGCACAGAAGACCGCTGTTCACTGCCGCAGAGAGGCTTTCGAGTACGCTCTCCAGGCTGCTCGCCAGCGCATGAGCCAGCAAGGGAAGGGAAAATTCGCGTCCTATCACCGCCGCGAGCTGAAGCGTGGCCACGCACTGTGGCTCGAGACCTGCCAACTGGCGGGCCAGTGCCGCGCGCGCGCCGCCCGTGTTCGCTGCGTCCGAAAGGCGTGTCCACCAGGGGCCTGCGTGTGGATTCGACGCGGCCGCGCTCTGCAGCACGTGCTCGAGCAGCAGCGGGTTGCCGGAGGTCTGCTCGTGCAGTTGATCGATGACGGAGTCGGGCGCATCCCGTGAGGCTCGCAGCCGGATCCAGCTGGCGAGCTCGTCGCGAGTCAGGCCGGTGAGCTCGATGTGACGGGTGATCGCTTCGGAGGTGACGGCGTGCCACAGCTCGACGCGCTGCGGATCGGTTTCTTGGGGGGTCGAGAGCGCGCCGGCAGCGATCAGCACGCGGGTACCCTCGAGCTGGCGCACGAGAAATGCGACGAGCGACAATGTCGAGGTGTCCGCCGTGTGCAGATCATCGAAGACGAGCAAGCGAGGCTTGCGTTCGCCGGCGCGGCGAAGAAAGAGCGCCATGCCATCCAAGAAACGAAAGCGCGCGGACAACGCCTCGATGCGCGGCGCGCCGGGCAATTCCGGCAACCACTGCTTCAGTTCCGGTATGGCTTCGACGATGTCGGCTCCGACGGGCCCCATCAGCGCGCCCAGGGCTTCGGACTGAAGCTCCGAGGCCGCGTCGCGTAGCAGCTGGAGCACGGGCCAGAGCGCGGGTGCGCTCTCTAGGCTGCTGCAACGAGCGCACCAAGGCTCGATGCCCAGCGCGCGAGCTCGGCGCATGAGCTCGCGCAGCGTGCAGGTCTTGCCGATGCCGTCGGGTCCCGTAATGAGCAGGCTGCGCGTGCGTCCCTGCACGACATCGGCGAGCGTTGCATCGAGCAGAGCGAGCACGCCTTGCCGTCCCACGTAGCCGCTCGAGGCGTGCGCCATGGGTGGTGTCGGCGCGCCGTTGTCAGTAACGCCAGCGGGGCTCGTGGCGGGTTCCGCCACCACGCTCGACTCACGAACGGGCAGCATGAAGCGATAACCGAGATCGCGCACGGTGCGGATGCTCGATTGGCACGTGCCGGCTTCGCCCAGCGCGCGCCGCGCTCCCACGACAGCGCGTCTCACCGACGCAGCCGTGACCGTCGCGTCCGGCCACAGCTTTTCCAGCAGCTCACTCGTCGACACGCTGCGGTGCCGTTCCGACACGAGATGAAACAGTAACCGCAGTACCTTGGGCTGTACCCTCAGCCGCTGTCGGTTGCGCCTGAGCTCGAAACGGGAAGCGTCGAGCTCGAAATCATTGAACGCAAAGATCGAAGCCAACCCCAGGCACCTTCGACGTTACCGGGCACGAAACCCGAACTCGGGGCTAACCTGGACGACTGTGCGGGGCAAGTGCGTCATCCCAAGGCGCATCCCCAGCACGAGCCGCACGTTTTCGCGGCTGCCGTGGCTAGGACAAATTCGATCCGGCGTTGGCTTGACGCTAGCCCCGAAGCGGGGAAGAACCTCCCCTTCGAATCGAAGGAGCTGTGCCCGATGGCGGAAGGTCTCAATCGTGTGATGTTGCTGGGCAACTTGGGTCAGGATCCCGAGCTGCGCATGACCAGCAACGGTCAGGCAGTTTTGAAGATGCGCCTGGCAACGAGCGAAACGTACCTGGACAAGAACCGTACGCGACAGGAGCGCACGGAGTGGCACAGCGTGGTGGTCTGGGGCAAACGCGCCGAGGCCCTCGGTAAATTTCTCACGAAGGGATCGCGGCTCTTCATCGAGGGTGGCCTGCGTACTTCGAGCTACGAAGACAAGGACGGCAACAAGCGTTACCGGACCGAGGTCGTCGCTCAAAATGTGATCCTCTCGGGCAGCGCTGGCGGCGGTCGCGGTGGAGGAGGCCGTTTCGACGAAGGCGGCGGACCGGGAGACGACGCACCACGCGGCGGCGGCGCTGGCGGCGGTGGCGCTGGCGGCGGTGGTGCTGGCGGCGGCGCTGGCGGTGGCGCTGGCGGCGGCGGTTCCTACGACGACCAGGACTACGGCGGGGGCGACGACGACATTCCGTTCTGAGTCTCGCGGCTTCTATACGTTGCGAGGACGCGCCCGCCGAGCTCGGAGCGCCTTGGCGCTGCTGCTGCTCGTGTTGGGCGCGCTGGCATGTCGCGAGCGGGCTGCAGCGCCGAGCCCGTCTTCCGACGTGGATTTGCCTTCCGCCTCGGTGCGCAAGCCGAGCGGCGTGGTCGCAGAAGTGTTCGTGGATCGCCCGGCTGAGACATGGTCGCGCTTGCGGGCTCTGCTCGCGCCTGCGCGGCTACCCGAAGGCTACGCAGGGCTGTTGGCGAACGCGCTCGAGTTACCATCCGAAGCGGCCGCGGCGATTCGCGAGCAGGCGCCGGTTTTCGGCGTGCTGCTGGCGCAAACCGGCCAACCCGCGCTCGTGATTGCGTTGCCGCTCGAGAGCGGCGCGAAGCTGCTCGCCACGCTCACGACGGGGCGTGCCGCGACCTACGGCAGTGCTCGAGACCCGGCCTCGCGCATCGCCGTATTGCGCAAGCTCGAAGAGCCCGTCCAGAGCGCAGCGGTGCTGGGTGTGGTCGGCAACGTCTTGCTCGTGGCGCGCTCGAGCCGCGCGTTGTTGCACGCCGGGCTGTATGCGGCCGTGACTTTACCCAAACATCCATCCCGGAGTGCGGGTGCCGTGTGTGTGGTCGGCGACGCAGCTCTCCACGGGGCAGCGGTCGACCTGCTGCACGCGGCGTGGCCAGCTGCTGAACCCACGCATTCGGCGCACGTGAGCAGCACTCGCGGCGTTGCTTCCGCGCTCGGCGGGTTCGGTCTTTCGTGGCTCGAGGACGTCCTCCAAAGTGCGCAGCAAGCGCGGATCCGCATCGAGCCGGAGCGCGAGAGCATCGAAGCTCGCGTGGAGATCGAGCCGAAGCCGGGCGGTCTTCTGGAACGAATGCTCGACGGCCTATCGCCGGTGGACGTGTCGGGTCTGTTCGTTCTGCCACGAGCGAGTGCGCTCGCGATGGTATCGCCCAGCTCACGAGGCGGACCCGGGATTGCAGACGAGGAGCACAGGGTACGCGCGCTATTCGGTGAGCAGCTGAATGCGTCTGAACGTGCCGTCGTCAGTGACGCATTGCGCGCGCTGAAGGAAGCGCGCGGAGACTACATGGGCTACGCGCTGCTGGCCGGTGCAGAACCGGAGTTCGTGCTGAGCGGACCGGTGCGCGACGCAGCCAAGTTCGAAGCGGCGCTGGGCGGCTTGGCCAGGGCACTCGAGTTTCCTGCCGTAGCGGCGCAATTGCGCGAGCTCGCGGGCATCGTACGCGCGGAACGGGACACGACGGCCGTCTCGGGAATTGCTCGCCGAGTGCCGCGTGTGCGAATGACTCTTGGCTCCGTCAAAGCGCGCGCGACCGAGACCCAAGGCAAAGCGCAACGACTCGAATGGCTCTGGCTCGCGCACGAGGGCAGGGGTTACGCAGCGGTGGGCACCGCACCGGCACGCGTGCTTCAGGGATTGCTGGCCGCGCGCGATACACCCGATGCAGCAGCCAGCGCGGGACAGCTCGACGCCGGCGACACGCTGGACGCTCATGCCGAACTGCGGGCTTTGGCGACCCAGTCTGCCGCGGACATCGGCTTCGCCGCCGTCGTCGATCCAGTGCGGCTTCAGGCAGCCGGGGCCGGCGCGAGCGGCACGGCGCCTATTTTCGTGGGTCTTGCGCGGAGCGGCCGATCGGGCGTGCTCCGGATCGCGGGCTCGCGCAAATCATTTGCGGCGCTGGTGGACGCGTTCGCCGTTCCGTAATCCATGTGCAGACGGCGCTTTTTCGGTGAAATTCGTCGAGCGTCGCCGGACGCGCGCGCTGCCCGAGACGCGGCCAAGGCGACTTACATGTAAGGTGAGCGGCGTTCGGTGCGCGCGGGCAGAGCACGCGAGCACGGGCGCAGCGTTGTGGGCCGTGGCGCGCGCGCCAAGTTAAGGTATTCTGAAGGTTGGCTCGGCTTCTTGCGAGTGGCGTTCGGGAGGCACATGGCTCGCGCTTCGTTGGCTCAACGATTCATCACGGTGACTTTGGCGTGGCTCACGTTTGCGAGTCTGGCGGTGCCGGGCTGTCTCGGGCGCTCGGGCCTCGCGGGTGAGGGCTTCGACGACGAGCTCGATGCTTCGACTACCGGAGGTCGCGGCGGGCGTACCGGTAGCACGGGCGGCAACGGCGGTTTTGGCGAAGGCGGCGTGGGAGGTCTCGCGGGTGACGGAGGCTTCGGCGGCAGCAGTGCCGGCTCCAGCGGCTCCAGCGGAAGCGCCGGCTTCGGCGCGACGGGCGGCTTCGGTGGTATCGCGGGTACGGCGGGTGGCGCGGGTCG
>DATHEN010001312.1:0-2179 GCA_035318565.1 Polyangiaceae bacterium | reverse complement strand
GCAGCCCCGAGGAGCTGAAGCAGACCTATTTCTCGATTCTGCAGCTCGTGCCGACCGACGTTTCGACGCTCCTCGCGCTCGAGACCATGGCGCTCGGCAACGCCGATCGCCAGCTCTTGGCGCACGTGGACGCCAAGCTCGGCGCGGTCATCGAAGAGCCCTCGGTGGCCGCCGCTCACAACACGCGCCTCGCCGAAACCCTGGAAGCCGCAGGCGATCCGTCCGCGCTCGACGTCTACCGCGCGGCGCTGGGCCGAGACTCCGAGAACCTGGCGGCCACCCGCGGCCTGGCACGCCTTGCGGAGCGCTCCGCGGACCCGGGATTGCTCGAGGAAGCCGCCGAGCGCGAAGCACAGATCACCGGGGATCGAGACGCCGCGGCGCGCTTGCTCACGCAAAGCGCCATGCTCCGCACGCAGCGCTCCGATATCGACGGCGCCGTCAGCGCGCTCGAGCGCGCGCTCGAGCTGAACCCCGACGACGAAAACGCCGCAGCGCGGCGACCCGCGCACCCACGTCTCCGAGCACTCGAGATTGCGTCGAGTAAACCCGGCCGAGCGCTTCCCAGTTGCCGAGCGATGCGTACAGCGGCTCGAGCGCGAGCAACGCGCCGAGGTGTGCCGGGTCGCGCTCCAGAATGGCTTCGAAAGACTTGATGGCGCGCTGCGCGTCCTTGAGCTCGTCGCGATGGATCTCGCCTTCTCGAAGCATCGCCGTGACGGAGATCATCGGATCCTTGGCCGATGCGGCTTCGCGCGCGAGGCCCTCTGCTAACCGCTTCCAGTCCCGTGCCTGTGCGAGCAAGCGCGTGCGCCCGTCCAGCGCGGGCCGAAACTCCGGCATGGCCGCGACGGCCTGGTCGTACGCTGCGAGCGCCTTGTCGGGCGAGAGCAGCAGGTTTTCATAGACCTCGCCGATACGAAACGCCGTCTTGGCTCGCAGCTCTTCGTCTTTCAAGCCGGAGAGCTCGAGCTCCAGCATCTTCACGACGCGTTGCCACTCGCCGCGCTCGGACAACTTGCGCTGCAGCGCGTGCAGCGCCGGAGCGTGAAATGGGTCGGCCTCGATGGCTTCGCGATACGCGGCGATGGCGTCCTCTTCCTTGCCGATGCGTTCCTCGCAAAGCTCGCCCATCTTGTAGAGGAGCGCCGCCTGAGCCGAGCCCCGCGGCGTGGCGCGCAGCTCTCTGCGGTAAGTGTCGAGCAGCTCCTCCCAGCGCCCGGAGCGATAAAACAGCCGCCCCATGCTGGCGAGCGCCGGAAGATAACCGGCCTCGATGTCGATGACCCGGCGATAGAGCGTGAGCGCACCGGCGTCGTCGTTGAGCTCGTCCTCGTGCACCTCGCCCGCACGGTGCAGCAGCATCACCGATTGGCTGCGGTCCGAGATCACCGTGGCCTCGAGCTCGAGCGCGGCGATCAGCTCCTTCCAGCGCCCTCCCCGTTCTGCGGCGCGCTCCAGCGCGTGGATCGCACCGAGGTGGCGCGATTCAATCTCGAGAATTCGCTTGTAGGCGGAGAGCGCCTGACCGGGCTCGTTCAGCGCGTCCTCGTAGAGGCGGCCAATCTTGAACAGGTAGGTGATCTTCGATTCCGAATCGCGGTAACCTTCCACGGCGCGCTCGTAAATTTCGACGAGCTCGCGCCATTTGCCGTTTTGCGCATAAATGCGCGTGAGTGCCTTGAACGAAGGCGAATAGAGCGGCACGAGGCCGAGCGCACGCGCATGATGCTGCGCCGCTTGGTCGCGGCTGCCGAGCTGAACCTCGAGAATCTCCGCGACGCGTGCGTGCGCGCTGGCCCGGCGCATGGGCTCTTGAGTGGCGGAAGCCTCGCCCAGGTGCATCTGCACGAGCGGCTCCCACTGCTTGCGTCGAGTGTACAGCTTGGCGAGCGCTTGCAGGGCGGGCACGTACGTCGGGTCCGTCGCGAGCGCGCGCCCGTAGTACTCGATGGCCTTGTCTTCGTTCTGCAGGCGTTCTTCGAAGAGCTGCCCGACCCGGTGCAAATAGCCGAGCACCTCGTTCGGCTTGTCCACCTGTTCGATCAAGCGATCGAGAACCAGCACCAGTGCCTCGTGGCGCTTACTGAGCTCGTACAAACGCGCCAGCTCTTCCAGCACCATGCGGTCGCCCGGCGCCTGCGCGGCCGCCCGTTCGAGCGCAGCCGTGCCTTCGTCC
>DATHEN010001311.1:0-4485 GCA_035318565.1 Polyangiaceae bacterium | reverse complement strand
CAGGGCCGTGAAGCCCGGCACGATCACCACGCCGGAGAGCGGCGTCGGTGCGCCGACCGGGTAATAGATGGTTGCCGCGCCGTATGAGGGGCTATCGGCCCAACCGCTCGTGTACGACCGGTAGTCGTAGCGCGGCGTATTACAGGTGCCGGGCTGACCGCCACCCGATCCTCCGGCCCCACCACCGCCGCTGCCGCCGGTGCCCCCGACTGGAGGACGCGGACCGCAGCCACCGAGCGCGATCACGACCGTGGCGCCCACGAGCGTCGCTAATTTACCCGCAAAAGCAGTTAATGCCGCCATCGACTTCTCCTTGAACGCGGGCCGAGCCGCCCGCCGTTGAAAACTCGCTGCGAGCGTTTCCTCGCCGCTTTTGCGCCAGTTATCCCCTGTGCGCCGTCTTGACCGCGAGTCTCATGCGAGTCTCAACTAGGCCCATTGAAGTCACGGTCGAGTTTTTCGGTCGGAACGAATTTCGCGCCGACGCCCCCGCGCGGCTCACACCTTCAGTCCGGCACCGCGCAGCATGTTGCGTGCGATCACGATCTGCTGAATCTGGGTGGTGCCTTCGTAGAGCCGGAACAGGCGCACGTCGCGGTACAATCTTTCGACCGCAAAGTCGCGAATGTAACCGGAACCACCGTGAATCTGCACGGCGCGGTCCGCCACTCGCCCCACCATCTCCGAGGCGAACATCTTGCAGCAGGAGGCCTCGGTGTTCACGTCCTCGCCGCGATCGCGCTTGCGCGCGGTTTCCAGCACCATGCAGCGCGCGGCGTAAGCTTCGGTCTGACTGTCCGCGAGCATGGCTTGAATGAGCTGAAACTCTCCGATGGCCTTGCCGAACTGCTTGCGTTCCACTGCATAACGCAGGGCATCGCGGATCAACCGCTCGGCGACGCCCACGCAAATCGCCGAAATGTGCAAGCGGCCGCGGTCGAGCACCTGCATGGCGGCCTTGAAACCCTGCCCCTCCACGCCGCCGAGCAGTGCCCCGACGGGCACGCGCACGTCGTTGAAAATCAGGTCGCACGTGGTCGTGCCTTGCTGGCCCATCTTCTTGTCCGGGGGGCCGAGCTCGATGCCGGGCAGGCCGTTTTCGACGAGGAAAGCCGAGATACCCTTGGCGCCGGGAGTATTCGGATCCGTGCGGGCGAACACCGTGAAAAGTCCTGCTTTTTTGGCATTCGTGATGAAGCGTTTCGTGCCGTTCAACACGTAGTCATCCCCGACCCGAGCTGCGCGCGTGCGCAGGGAGCCCGCGTCGGATCCCGCTTCGGGCTCGGTCAGCGCAAAGGACGCGATCACCTCACCGGAGGCGAGCTTCGGCAAGTAGGTCTGCTTTTGCGCTTCGGTGCCGAACAGGATGATGCCCTGAGAGCCGATGCCGTTGTTCGTGCCGATCACCGAGCGGAAGGCAGGCGAAGTGTGGCCGAGCTCGAACGCCACCAGCACCTCTTCCTCCATGCTGAGCCCGAGGCCGCCGTACTGCTCGGGAATGGACATGCCGAACAGGCCCAGGCTGCGCATCTGATCCACGACGCTTTCCGGGACTTCATCGTTTTCTGCGACCTCCGCTTCGATGGGCACGAGCTCTTCGCGAACGAAGCGGGACACCGTGTCGAGAAGACTGCGCAGGTCGTCTTGGGCAAGCGCCATCACCGCCCAATACGACAACTGAAGGCCGGTCGCAGAAAAATCGTGCGTCTCTCCAACGTGATCCGGCGTGCGCTGTCTCAGCGGAGGCCGTGCTTCTTCAATTTGTCCAGCAGCGTGATGCGCGACATGCCGAGCATGCGCGCCGCCTCGCTGTGATTGCTGCCCGCTTGGCGAAGCGCGTCTTGCAAGAGCCCGCGTTCGAAGGCGAGCACGCGCTCACGGAAACTGCCGGTGGGCGCCGAGTCGCGCTCCGGCGCTGGGCCCATCGAGTCGAGGCCGAGCGGTCCGCCGTCGCTCAATGCTACGAGGCGCGCGATCGTGTTTTCGAGCTCGCGTACGTTTCCGGGCCAGGAGCGTGCGGACAAGTCTCGAATCAACTCGTCGCTCAAGGAGACGTCGTCGAGACCGAACTTCGCCGCAAAACGCCCGGCGAAGTGCCGCGCCAGAGGGGCGATGTCTTCGGGACGTTCGCGCAGCGCGGGGACCGAAAGCTCCACGACCGCGAGGCGATAGTACAGATCTTCGCGAAAGCGCCCTTCGGCGACCAAGGCGCGCAGATCCCGGTGCGTACACGCCACGATGCGCACGTCGGCTCGTTCCACGGCGCGCGCTCCGAGGCGCTGCACTTCCCCGTGTTGAACGGCGCGCAGCAGCTTTGCCTGAAATCCGAGCGGCAGCTCACCCACTTCGTCGAGGACCAGGCTGCCGCCGTGTGCCTGCTCGAAGTACCCGCGCCTCGCAGCCGTCGCTCCCGTGAACGCGCCGCGCTCGTGGCCGAACAGCTCGGCTTCGGCGAGTGACTCCGGCACGGCCGCGGCGTTGAAGCGAATCAGCGGACCGCTCGCGCGCGGGCTGCCAGCGTGCAGCAGGGTGGCGATGATCTCCTTGCCCGTGCCGGTCTCGCCGGTGACGAGCACATGGACGTCGCGCGAGGCTACGCGATCCACGGCCTCCAGCAGCCGGCGCATGGCCGGCGACTCCGCGACGATGGACTGGCCTAGAGCACGCTCGGCGCGCGCCAGCGCCGCACCCTTGCGGAGACCGCGAAGCTCGGCCGCACGGGCCACGGCCGCGCACAGCTCGTCCACGTCGTATGGCTTGGTGAGATAGTCGTACGCGCCCGCCTTCATGGCCTGCACGGCGCTGCGCTCGGAGCCGCGCGCCGTCAGGAGGATGACCGGCACACCAGGCCGAAGCGTGCGCACGCGCGACAAAAGCTCGAGGCCGTCCATCCCCGGCATCGAGAGATCGGTGACGACGACGTCGATGTCGTCGAGCTGGGTGAGCGCTTCTGCCGCAGAGCCGGCGACGCTCACGGCATGTTCTTCGAGAACCTCGCGCGTCGCATAAAGCACGGCGGGTTCGTCATCGACCAACAGTACCCGCGCCATCGGCCTAACCGTACCTCAGCTCTAACCGCACGGCAGCTCGATGGTCATGCGGGTTCCCTTGCCGGGCTCGGACTCCACGCGCAGGGCGCCTCCGTGCATGCGCGCGACGCTGTTCACGAGCAAAAGGCCGAGGCCCGAGCCGCCGCGGCTGCTAGAGACGAACTTCTCGCCGATGCGCGCGGCAACCTCGGCGCTGATGCCGTCACCCTGGTCGGTCACGCGGATCTTTGCCGAAGCGCCGTCCCGTTCGACGCCCAGCAAAAGATCGCCGCCGTGCGGCATGGCGGCGATCGCATTCAGGCACAGATTGAGCAATGCTTCGCGCATGCGCCGCGGATCGGCGAGGACCACGAGCGGCTCGCGCGCCGCGACCCGTACTTGCACGTCTGCGTCTTTGGCCCGCGCCTCGATCACGGCTGCGGCCCACTCGAGCATCGTGGTCAGGTTCACGGGTTCGGGGCTCACGTCCGTCAGCGGACGTGCCAGCGACAGGTAGTCCGACAGCGTGGCCTCCATGCGGTCCATTTCGCCGAGCGCTACCTCGAGCCGTTCCGCGCCTTTCTCCGGGAGCTCACCGCGCGCTACGAGCTGAACGAGCGCCCTGGCGGCCGTGAGTGGATTTCTGAGCTCGTGCGCGACCCGCGCTCCGAGTGCTTCGGCTTCTTGGGCACGCACCGCGGCCTCTTCGAGAACGCCCTGGCGCATGCGGTCGAGGGCAAACACGACTCGACCGTGAGCTTCGCCGAGGCCGGTCGTGCCGAGCCATACCAGCGCCAGTGTCATCAGCAATGACACCGCCGTCATCGCCGACCGCTGCGCGGCAGGAATGGCGCTTCCGAGCGGCGGAAGCAGGAGCAAGAGCACGATCCCGAGCGCCGCAATGGCCGCAATGGTCCACGCCGAGCGGCTCTTGCCGAACGCCGACAGTCCGACCACTGCGGGCGCAAAAAGAACCGGTACGAGTGGCGAGGCCATCCCGCCCGTCAATGACGAACCGAGCGAGATCGCGAGCTCCGTCAACAGCAGCGAGAGCAAGAGCCAGCTCTCGGTCACGTGTCGCCGGCGTAGCGCCAGCGACTCCAGCGCGAAGAACGCGACGGCGGAAGCGAGCACCGCGGCCACTGCGAACACCTGAGGGCGCGGCGCGTTCGAGCTCGCGAGCAGGGCGCCGTTGGCAGAAGCACCCGCCGCCACGATCAGCGGACGCACGCGTAGAAACTGCGTGGATGCCGCGCGCACCTGGTCCCTTTGCAGCCTCTGCGACGTCTCCATCACCCCGCAGCATTCGACTCGAAGCGCGCGGTTGCAAGCCGCAAGCTCGAAAGCCGATGCGAGCGTCGCCGAACCGACAGCCGTCGGTTTTCCGACAGCCCGAGACGGCGTCCACTCGGCCGACTCTCCGGCAAAGCAAGCGGCGATCGCCGCCAGGCTGGCC
>DATHEN010001310.1:0-5887 GCA_035318565.1 Polyangiaceae bacterium | reverse complement strand
TCGGGATGGTGCGCGGCGTCGTTGCGCGAGATCACCCCGGCGTCGATCATCTCTTCGACGAGCGAGTGATCCCGCGTCAGGCGCTGCAGCTTGCCGTTTCTGAGCAAGAAACCCCGAGAGTCCCCGACGTGCGCGACGTGCGCGTCACGCGCCGTGAGCAGCACGGTCACGCACGTGGAACCGGGACGGTGCTCGGCCGGCGCGGAGCCGCCGAGCGCGAACACCGCGGCACTCGCGCGCACGATGGCGCCACGCAGGACTTCGATGGGCTGAGCCGTGGCCGGCGCCTGCACGACGCTGTCTCGAATCGTCAGCGCGGCAAGCTGACTGGCCTTCTGCCCCGCGGCATGTCCGCCCATGCCGTCGCACACCACGCCGAGGTGCCCGAGCGTGCACACCGCAGATAGAGCGGAGTCCTCGTTGATCTGTTTTTCGGGATCGCGCCCGGCATCGCTCGCCTCGGCAAGGTCGAGCACGACTCCGTCGGGGCTGGTGAGCACGGTCATGCAGCACAGTGTCGCGAAGCGGGCCAGCGCGCAGGGCGCGCGAGCCGCGTCTCGCGTTTACTCCAATCGTACGCTGAACTCGACCGGCCCGAAACGCAGCAGGGAGCCGTTCGGAACCGGTGCCCACATCCCAGCAGGGATGCGGTTTCCGTTGACGCTGGTGCCGTTGTTGCTGTTCTCGTCGCGCACCAACAGCTGTCCGTTTTCGATTTTGACGGTGGCGTGTACGCCAGACACGCGCGGCTCACTGAGCAGAATGCCGCACTGCGCGCCGTCCCGCCCCGCTTTGAGCTCGCTCCCCACTGTTACCGTGAACACACCGGCGGAGCCCTGCAATGTGGCGCGTGAGGCGTTCACGGGCGCAGCGTAGGGATTCGGTGGCGGAGGCGGGGCAGCGGCGTTGCCGTATTGCGGACCGGGTCCTGCGCCGTACATGAACTCGGGGTTCGGCGGAGGAGGAGCGGGCGGAGGAGCGCCGTAGTTGGGCTGCGGCGGAGGAGCGCCATAGTTGGGCTGCGGTGGAGCATACGCGGGCGGGGGCGCGCCATAACCGTAGGGCTGCGCCGCGACCGGCGCCGCTCCGCGCTTGCGTCCGCCGCCGCGCAGCAGGAGCACGGCCAGGAGCGCGAGCACGATCAACCCGAACAAGCCGCCGAGCAGGTACAGAACGGGAAACGGCGTGCTCGAGCCTTTCAGCTGGATGATGCTGTCTGCGGTGACGCCGCTCGTGCGGCGCGCTTTGTTGTCGTACAGCACCAGCCGCACCACGGCTTGATCGCCGGAGCCGTGCAGGATCTTGTCTTTGTCCGGCGCTTCGAACTCGACGTACGTGTCGCTCGCTTCGAGGCTGGTTCCGCGCATGCCCATGGCGATCAGCTGCTGCTGGGTGCGCTTGGCCTTTTCGACGTCGGCCCCGGACAGCGCGACGGGCACCTGCTGCCCGGAGGGCAAGAAGTACACTTCGGCTCGACTCTTGTCGCCGCCCCAGCAGAAGTCGCCGTACACCTTGAACTTGCCGCCCGGGTACACGCCGTCCTGGCGCTTGCCCATGTCCGCGGAGTACTGGAGGTTCACGTCGAGCGGCCAGGTCGTGGGGTCGATGCCGACGGGCACGTCTTTGAACGTGTTGTCCCCCAGAATGGGCGGCTTCACGTTGTTGAACACCAGGCCGAACGTCTGAGTCACGCTCGGCGCGATGCAGCTCACCCGCCATTTCACGAGGTGCATGCGTGAGAAGCGCGTGCGCACGCTATCCACCAGGGCCACGGCGCGCCCGCCCTGTCCTTCGCGCACCACCGAGAACAGGCCGCCGATCTCCGGGTTTGCCATGTTCTGCATGAACTCGAGCGAGTTCTGCTTGAACTCGTCGAACGTGGAGAACGGAAAGTAGACGCTGACGACCGGTACCGGAGCCTTCGGCAATGCCGTGTTGTCTTCCGGGAAGCGGCCGGCGCTCAGGTACTGGGCCAGTTGAATCGCGCCGGGCCCGGTGGTGGAAGGATCCGCGCCACCGAAGCCGCTCGAGAGCACGACCATGGACTGGTGCAGCGGGACATTGATGTCGTCGCCGACGTTACCGAGCGCCTTGAAGCCGTCCGTTGCGGCCGTCTTGATGATCGTGAGCAGCGAGCGGTTGCGGCCGCGCGAGGCGAACGTACCCGGTACAGAGCTCACGAAGGCCGAAGCGCGCGCCTTCTGCGCCGCGGGCAACCACTTCGAATCGCGCACCACGCCGCGGTCGTCGAAGAACATCACGTTCACGATGTCGTTCGGACCCATGCTGGCCACGAAGCGTTCCGCGACGGTCTTCGCGTCCTGAAAACTGCCGCCCATGCGCCGATCGGCATCCACGAGAATCAGCCAGGCCGTGCCCACGCCGGGTTGCTGGGAGCTGTCTCCCCATTTCGTGTGACTGATGTACTTGGCCGGATTGTCCGTGCCGTCGACCTTGACCGTGAACACGGCGTTGGCGGCAGGGAACGGGAAGGGCGTGTACAGCGCGAAGGGTTTTTCGAGCGCGTCCGCCATGCAGTCGAACTGCCCATTGCCGCGCAGCTCCGCGCAATGCGCGATCGCGTCGCTCACGCGTTTGCTCTGCACCACTTCGAGCACGCTGGTGAGAATCGGGTTGCCGTTCTCCTGAGCGGCACGTGGATCGATGCGCAGGATGTGAGCTTCGGGTGCGGCCAGCGCGCGTACCGAGCAAAAGACTGCGAACAGGAACAGGGAGGAGGTGAGCAGGGCTCTGGGCAGAGCGGAGCAGGAGGAGTGTCGCATACTGGTTTCCCCGATTGTGTTCACACGATCTTGACGATCACCACGAAACCGCCGAAGCGCACGCTGTCGCCGTCGCGGAGCTCGTGGCGCTTGCCGGCTTCGAGCTTGTGATCGTTCACGAACGTGCCGTTGGTGCTGCCCTGGTCTTCGAGCTTCATGCGCGCGGGGCGAGCGGACGAGAGCAGCACTGCGTGGCGCGACGACGTCGTCGGATGATCGATCTCGATGTCCAGGCCGTCTGCGGCGCCTTTGCGTCCGACGACGGTTTGCCCCTGTTGCACGGGCCAGAATTGACCGAGCTCGCGTTCGTCGTAGCTCACGAGAAATCCGGCGAGCGCTGCGGGAGCGTTCGGCGCGAGCTGCTCGGGATCCGCGGGGTTCTCGCTGCGCTGCGCTTGGGTACGGCTGGGAGCCAGCTGTACGGCGGCTTGCGGCGGGGGCTGGGACGGCTCGGCGGGGGCGCGGTATTGAGGCGAGCTCCCTTCCGGCGATCGGTATTGGGGCGAGCCAGCTGCTGGAGAGCGATACTGAGCAGAGCTGCCTTCTTGTGAGCGGTACTGCGGTGCGCTCGCTTCGGGAGAGCGGTATCCTCCCGAGCTTGCGTCCGCGCCGGGGTACGGCTGAGGCGGCGGCGGTCCGGCTTGCGAGCTGCGCTGTTCGGCGGGGGAGCCCGGCGGTGCCGTGGCTGCGAACGCCGACGGATCATTCCAGCGCGCTGGCCCGCCGGGGGGCGGTGCGCCTGGCCCGGCCTGCGGATCGGGTGCGATCGTGGCGCCGAAGGGATTCAAGCCCTCTGCGCCGGGCGGCGGCCCGTACTGCTGCGGATTCGGCGGCCCGTAAGGGCTATGTCCCGGAGGGGGCCCGTAACCGCCGGGTGGTGGTCCTTGCGGAGGCGGTCCGCCCGGCGGAGGACCCCAGCCCTGCGGCGCTGGTTGTTGCGGGACATACTGAGGGGGTGGAGGACCACCTGGCGGGCCATAGGCTCCAGCTGGTGGCGTGCCCCATGCTGGTGGAGCGCCCGGAGGAGGTCCGTACGGACCATGATGGCCACCTGGGCCCGCAGGTGGCGCGGCTCCAGGGCCTGGAGGCGGAGCCCAACCCTGTTGTTGTCCGCCTTGATGGCCGCCGGGAGCGGGCTGGGCAGCAGGGGGATGGCCCGGCCCTCCGGCGGGAACGCCCGCGGGCATAGGTGCTCCGCAGGATTGGCAAAACTTGCTCGCTGGGTGATTCTGCATGCCGCACCGCGGGCACTGGATCATCGGCGACCTCCGGGGGAGACGAACAAACCCACTACTTTGCTACGCTTTTCGCGAGCAGGCGCCAGCATAGCGCGTTTGGTCGGGACCAGAATAGTTCCCTCGCGCCGAGCGGCGGCAGGCGAAAGTGGTGCCTATGTAAGACCCGAGCGGCGGGTCTCGACCTTCAGCGATCTTTTTCGTCTTGGACGCGGGCTGCCTTGCCGGCCAGCGAGCGCAGATAACCGAGGCGAGCTTGCCGCACCACGCCGCGCGACAGCACGTCCACCTTCTCGAGACGCGGCGAATGCAGCATGAAAATGCGCTCGACGCCGACGTTGAAGCTCACCTTCCGCACCGTGAAGGTAGAGCGCGCTCCGGCGCGGTGGCGCTTGATGACGACGCCCCGGAAGATCTGGACGCGCAGTTTGTCGCCTTCCACGATCTTGTAGTGGACAGCGATGGTATCGCCGACGCGAAACGCCGGCAGATCGCTGCGGAGGGTCTTGCTCTCGAGAGCGGCGATCTTGGGATTATTCGAGGACATGGCGAGCATCGGGGTGCGGCATTATGCATCCCGGGCTTCTTCCGTCAACGAGAAGATCCGCCAACTCTTCACGAGGCTTGACTGAATCGGCTTTGGAGGCTAATTCCGCCATCCCCTGGCACCAGGTTTCTCCGCTAAAGCGCGGGTTACCGCACGCCGGCCTTCGAGATGGAACAGGAGCCCGCCCACATGAATCAGTATCCGGGCGTCATCGGCCGCAAGCTCGGAATGACGCAGATCTTCAACGAGGACGGCTCCGTCGTCGCATGCACGGTCGTGGAAGCACGCCCTGTAGTCGTCGGCAAACGCACCCAGGACAAGGACGGCTACGACGCCCTCGTTCTCGGCACCGGCCCCGCCAAAGACAAGCACACCAAGAAGCCCCTCGCAGGCGCCTACAAGAAGTCGAACGTGGCGCCGCAGCGCACCGTGCGCGAGCTGCGCTGTTCGGCCGAGCTCGTCGCCAAGTACGACCTGGGTCAGGAGCTCAAGCTCGAAGAGGTCTTCGAGGAAGGGCAAGTCGTGGACGTGCAAGGCGTCTCGCGAGGCCGCGGATTCTCGGGTGTCGTGCGCCGCTATCATTTCGCCGGCATGGTCAACTCCCACGGCACGCACGAGTACCGCCGTCACGGCGGCTCGATCGGTACGAACATGACCCCCGGTCGCACGCTGCCGGGCAAGAAAATGCCGGGCCAGCACGGCAACAAGAAGACGAGCGTCTTGAACCAGAGCATCGTCAAGATCCTGCCGGAAGAGAGCATGGTCCTGATTCGCGGCGGCATCCCCGGTTCGCGCAACGGCCTGGTGTTGGTACGCGGCGCCATCAAGCGGCGCGGCGGCAAGCCCGCGGCAAAGTGATCTCGGTCGGCCGCTGCCGCGTAGCGGGAGCAGCCGACCGAAGCCGCTCGAGGTAACGTGTTCGAGCGCGCGCTCGTTGCCTTTCGGCGGGATCGCATCCTGTGCGACGACGCCGACGTACTCGTCGTCGACAAACCGCCGGGGCTGGCGGTGCATGGCGGCGATGAAAGCTTTCCCGACGATCTCGTGCGCCGCCTCGCGGCGTTGCTCGCGGACGGGAGTAGCGACCCGTACCTGGGGGTGCACCAGCGGCTCGACAAAGGGACGTCCGGAGTGCTGCTGTTCACGCGCCGGCGTGAGCTGAATGCGCGCGTCGCCGCGGATTTCGAAAAGCACGCTGTCGAGCGCGTTTACGTGGCAGCCGTGACGCTCGGGCCGCGCGTGCGCATCGCCCAACGCGGGCGCCTCGAGCACCGCCTCTCGAGTAGCGGCGATCGCACGCGAGTCGTGCCCGAAGGCGGACA
>DATHEN010001309.1:0-2342 GCA_035318565.1 Polyangiaceae bacterium | reverse complement strand
CAGCGCGAACGGCTTTCGATGGATGTGGGCCTGCGCCTTGGCGCCCAGATCGCGGCGGGGCTCGCGGCGATTCACGACCAGGGTGTCACGCACTGCGCGATCCATCCGGGCAACGTCGTGATCGACCTGGCGACTTGGACGGCCAAGCTGATCGATTTTGCGGCGGCGTCGGTGTTGCCGGAACGCGCGGAAGCGTCTCCCCTCGACGTCGGCGTCATGCCGCTGTCCTACGTGTCGCCGGAACAGACCGGCTGGATGAATCGAAAGATCGACCACCGCACGGACCTCTACTCACTCGGTGCGACGCTGTACCATGCGTTCGCTGGGCACCCGCCGTTCGCCGAGGTGGACCCGCTGGCCATTGCGCATGCGCACGTTGCGCGCCCGCACCGGCCGCTCGCCAGTATCGATCCCAGCATTCCAACCCAAGTCTCGAACATCGTCGATCGGCTCCTCGCCAAGACTCCCGAGAACCGCTATCAGAGTGCGCGGGGCGTGCTCGCCGATCTGGACGAATGTACGCGCCAGTATCGCGCCTCCGCCAACGTGGTGTCCTTTCCGCTCGGGCGCGCGGATCTGTCCGAAAAGTTCCTGATTCCCCAGAAACTCTACGGTCGAAGCGCCGAGCGCGCGCAATTGCTCGAAGCGTTTGCAGAGGTGACGCAGGGCAAGAAGATCTTGTTCCTCGTGGGAGGTTATGCGGGGACGGGAAAGTCCTCGTTGGTGAACGAGCTTCAGGCGCCAGTACTCGAGCGCCGCGGCCTCTTCGCTTCGGGCAAGTTCGATCCACTGGCGCGTCACGCGCCCTATTCGGCGCTGGTCCAAGCTCTGACGCAGCTGTGCCGCTACTTGCTCGGTCTGCCGGAGGACGAGCTCACCAAGTGGAAGAAGAACATTCTCGAGGCTTTGTCGAGCAACGCCGGCCTGATGCTGGACATCGTTCCAGAGCTCGAGCGTGTTCTGGGCCCGCAACCGCCGGTACCGACGACGGGTCTCGTGGAATCGGAGCATCGCTTCGCCTTGACCCTGACGCGCTTGCTGTCGGTGTTCGCGCGCCACGCACACCCGCTGGTCCTGTTTCTGGACGATCTACAGTGGGCGGACCCCGCCACGCTCCATGCCTTGACGCGGGTCCTTCGCCTGCCCGAATTGACGCACCTTCTGGTGATCGGCGCCTATCGTGACAACGAAGTGAGCTCGGATCACCCGCTCGCGATCAAGCTGGACGAGCTCTCGCGCGGCGGTCCGACAGAGCTCCGCAGAGTGACGCTGGAGGGCCTGACCGCGGACGAGATGAGCCTGCTCGTTGCCGATACCGTGTGCAAACGACCCGCAGCCGTCCGCGATTTCGCGCAGCTGGTCGTCGAGAAGACCTCGGGTAATCCGTTTTTTGCAGGGGAGTTCTTGCGCACGCTCCACGAGGAACGGCTGCTGCAATTCTCGAGCGAGGAGCGCGCGTGGACCTGGGATTTGAAGAAAATCGAAGACAGGGGGCTCACCCCGAATGTCGTCGATCTCGTGCTTCGGAAGCTCGAGCGACTGCCCGAGACGACGTCGGAGCTGGTGCGGTTCGCCGCTGCCGCAGGCAACCGCTTCGATCTCGAGCTGCTCGCGTCGGCGGTGGGAGTCACACCCGCCGTGGCTCGCGCCCGTCTCGCTCCGGCCATCCGCGAACGCCTCGTCGTTCCGCTGGATGCACGCTACCCGATCGGCCTGGTCGACGTGTCGAGTGCGTCCGTGACCGATTGCGACAACTATCAATTTCGTTTCCTGCACGATCGCGTGCAGCAGGCTGCTTACGAAAGCTGGGAGCACGCGGCCCGTCCCGCCGTTCACCTTCGGCTCGGCCGGATCCTGGCCGCACGCGCGAGCTCGGAGACGCGCGGTGACGGGCTCTTCGACGTGGTCGATCAGCTGAACCGCGGCGCCGAGCTGATGCTGAAGGTCCCGGAACGTCTCGAGCTCGCACGTCTGAATTTAGCGGCCGGGGACCGCGCGCGCAGGACTACCGCGTACAACGAGGCTCGCCAGTACCTGGGGCGTGGAATGGCGCTCTTGCCGGCCGATGCGTGGTCGGAACACTACGCGCTCGCCGCGGCTTTGCATCTCCACTACGCGGAGTCGACCTATCTCTCGGGCCAGTTCGCCGAGGCGGGCGCTTTCTCCGACGATCTCTTGCCGATGCTGCGCATGCCGGTCGAGAAGGCCGAGCTCTACGCGATCCGTATCGTCGTCGAAACGGCGCGGGGTCAATTCGGTCGAGCCGTGGAGCTGTCACGCCAGGCGCTCGCGATGCTCGGGCACCCCGCTCCGCTCGCCGATCCAGCGGCGATTCTCGCCTC
>DATHEN010001308.1:0-3443 GCA_035318565.1 Polyangiaceae bacterium | reverse complement strand
TTTACCCGGGTAGCTGTTCGCGCGCGCTCCACGAGCATACAGGCTTGCGGCTTCTGGATCGTCGAGCAGCGGACCGAGATTCTGCTGACCCTTGCGCCCTGCGGAAACCAGTACCCCCCGGGAGTCGCGGGTGACGGTACGCAGCATGCCGGGCCATGAAGCAAAAACGGCGACGTCTCCGGGGCGACCCCCTGAGTCCTCTGCGATCTGGTCGAGAAGATTGCGTCCCCCGCTCCACAGACAGCGATTGTTCAGGCAATTCACGGCGGGGCGCCCGGAAAAGATTTCGATGTACCCCGGTACCGAGACGAAAGCGGGCCCGCTCGCCGCGATCGGCGCGCCGTGCTCGGGAGCTCCGAGAGCCGCTCCGCCTTTCTCGATGATGCCGTGCAACGCGGGCACCAACTGGGATCCGTTGCGGATCGCGCTTTCCGGCAAAGCATGGATCTTCGCCAGCGCGCGATCGGTGCCCCCAAAGATTTCCTGCCAGCGTGCACCGTCAATGACAATCACCACGACGGTTTTGGGCCGCGACTCTTGCGGCGAGGCAAGCGCGACAGGGGCTGGCGACGGAGCCACGGTTCGCGCCGGGAGCGTGACGCCCGGCAGCTCTCTGCGCTTTTCGACAGGCCGCGGCGCGACGGAACAGTGGAGAGACGCGGCGGCCGCGATCAGCAGCAACCTCCCCCAACGCGACCAGTTGGCGCGCGGGAGCCTGCTAGCGACGGGCATGGAGACCCGGGGCTCGTCGGGCTGGTCGTTCATGGGCGGAGTGCGCTGCGGGACAGGGGCAGCGCCTCTGGTCGCCTTAGCAGCCCGAGTATGAAACGGACGAGTTCAGCACGCCACGATCCGGGTAATCAGTGAGGATTCGTGCCGCGCACCGCCCCCGATGCCATCCCTGCACTGACGCGCGCATAGTGTGCGAGCATGTGCTGAAGCCTGGCGTCGCCCGCTGCCGCAAGATCGTGACGTTCCTCTGGATCCGCCTCCAGATCGAAGAGTGCAGCGCGCTCGTCCTTGCCGGACACGATCAGCTTGAGGTTGCCTTCGATGATGGCCCGCCGCTGTTCTTGCAAGTCGTCTCCGGGGAGATCCAGCACGACCGTCCGGCGCTCGGAATTCCCGCCGAGGATCTCCGGAACCAGGCTCACCCCTGAAAGGGCTCCACTTCGCTCCATGCCCATCAGCTCGAGCAGCGTCGGCGCGAGGTCGATATGGCTGCGTGGCAGATCGATGCGGCGGGCCGCGACGCCCGGCACGTTGACGATCAGCGGCACGCGGGTCATCTCCTCCCACAGCTCGTAGCCGTGTTTGTACCGCCCGTGTTCACCCATGGCCTCGCCGTGATCAGCGGTCACGATCACGGCCAGCGACTCGCCCCAGGGCTGTGCTCGAGCCCAGTCGACGAGGTTACCAATCCACTCGTCAGTGTAATGCACTTCCTGATCGTACAGGTCCCGCGGGCCGTCTCCCCACGTCGGACGACTGCGGTGCGGCCGATACGGCGCGTGCGGATCGATGTAGTGCAGGTAGACGAAGAATCGCTCTTTCCCAGTTAGCCCCTCGGCGGCAGCTTGGATCATCTCGCGCGCGCGTTCGGTCGTGCGCCGAGCAGGCTTGCTTGCTTCATCCGCTGCAGCGACGCGCTTGCCGGGAATCACGACGTAGTCCAGAAAGCCCTGGTCCATGCCCGTCGATCCCGGTGTGAAGTACGTGTGAGTGAGCAGTGCGGCCGTGTGGTGGCCGGCCGCCGAGAGACGCTCGCTCACGAACTCGTTGCTGGGATACCAATGGCTGAAAAAAAGCCCGTTACGCTCCATCTCGCTCGGATACCGGCCGACCAAAAGCGGGCCCACGCTACGTGCCGTGCTGCTCGAGATCGAGTAAGCGCGAGTATAGGTCACGCTGCGCTGTGCGAATGCCGTCAGCCACGGCGCGATCGGCCGTTCGTAACCCGTCCACGGCATATCCGCGCGCAAGCTATCCACGACGATCAAGAGCACATGGAGCGGCCCCGGCGCAGCCGGCGCCGGTCGCGCCGCAGCCACGGACACGCGGAGATGTCGCCCTTCCACCGGCAGCGCAAGGTCATCACGGTCGTGCGCCGATCCTTGACCCGCGGGCTCGGCGCCCAGGGACGCCCCCATAGGCGCTTCGCCGGAACGGAGCACATGCACCAGGGGCACACCAACGGCAAATGCCGCCGCCACCAAGAGCCCACTCCAGAACGCGCGCATGACTATTTAGTAAGCACCTGATGCGCAGTCGGCACTCGGGGCATTCCGCCTCGGCGCGCGTTTTTGGGACAGCCGAGGACCCTACACTTCGCGCTTGTCGTACTCGTCGTGGCGGCGCCACCAAGGGCTCGTCTCGTTGCGCCCCTTGGGAGCGCGGTCGAGCCACGCGTACATGCCCCAGATGGCGTCGACGCCACGCGCGTAGGCTGAATAGGTGTGATAGACGACGCCGTCCTCAAGCGCGAATGCACTGATGCCCGGCTTATCGCGATCGTATGTGGGCACGTCCACTCCGGCCATGCTCGCGAGCTTGGCCTCGGCCTCCTGGCCGCCTCCCTCGTCCTCGCGCCAATCGTCGTCCGGCTGGCGCCGGTAGTTGTATTCGACCGTCCCCTCGCGCTGTTGCTGCTCCGTGAACGCGACGTGGAAGTCGGAGTTGAAGTCGCTGTCCTGCGAGGACGCCCAGGGAAACGTCCAGCCCATTCGCTGTTTGTACGCCGTGAGCTTGGCGAGCGGCGCGCGCGAGATCGCCCAGAGCATCACGTCATGGTTGGCCAGGTGAACCACGGACCCGTTGAAGCCGTCCGCGATCGCCGAGCAGCTCGGACACCCTGCCTTGAAGTCGGGCCCGTACATGAAGTGGTAGACGAGCAGCTGCGAGCGCCCCTGAAAAAGGTCTGCCAGTGAGGCTTTCCCAACATCCGTGTCGAATCGGTATTCCTTGTCGATGCGCACCCAGGGCAGCTCCTGCCGCCGCCGCGCTAGCTCGTCGCTGCGGCGCGTGAACTCCTTTTCCGCCTCCAGCAGCTCCACTCGAGCCGCAAGCCACTCTTCACGTGTTCCGGTCTTGTGCTTCGTCATCGCGCATATCCTTCCTTCGGGTGTTCCCCAACTGTTACGAGCCGCCTCGACCAACGTTGAAAGGTTGAAAGCGAGACCGGGGCTGGCAGCCTGCCGACCCAAAAGCCTTCCAGCCTGTGATTGCACCCAGCTATCGACAGGCGCTCCATACCTCTGAACCGCGCGCTGTGCTCATTGCCCGGCAGGCGTACTTACTACCCTCTGCTCAATCCAGGCACATGCACGCGGTGTCGCGCGTATGTATCAGCTACTGAATGGCCACGGTGTCCGTCCGCCGGACCGCAGTCGTGAGGGTCCCGACTTTCCGCCGGAGCGCGGGCAAGATGCTGCGGCATGGAACGG
>DATHEN010001307.1:0-2804 GCA_035318565.1 Polyangiaceae bacterium | reverse complement strand
CGCGGACCTCGATGTATCGCGCAACGGCGAATACGTGGGTCGGGTGAGCCCCGCCAAGTTCATCTACACGCGCTCCCCGCAGAGCCCCACCACTGAAATCGCGCTCTTGCACAACTGGAAGGAAGACTTCTACGCCGTGGTCGGTAGCATCGACCCCACCAGCAAGCGCGCCACGCTACAGTTTCACGTCAACCCGTTCGTGTCCTGGATCTGGGTCGGTCTGCTGGTCCTGATCACGGGCGCGTCGGTCTCTCTTTGGCCCGAGCTCTCGCTACGCGAGCTCGGCGCCTGGAGCTACGTCCGCGCCGGTGCGGGCGTCGCGACCGGTACCCTGCTCGCGATCCTGATCGCCATGAGCCCGAGCCTGGCCCTGGGCAGGACGCGCTCGGACGCGCAGGCCAGCACCGTGCAAAGCGATAGGCAACGCTTCGGCACTGAGCTACGAAATAGCCACTACTTCGCCATGACTGCTGCTCCCTTACTGGGCCTCGGCCTGGGTGCTGCCGCCGCACGTGCGGGCGGACGGCGCCGGCAGCGCGAGCACGACGACACGTGATCACGCCGGACTACCGACAGCTGCTGAACAAGCCTCAGAGCCTGGTCCCGGTGTGGGTCATGGTTACTCTGGCGTCGGCAATCCTCAGCGGCGTGACGCTCGGTTTGAGCGTGGCGTTGCTGGTGCTCGCCGGCGGCGCGCTGCTGCTCGTGATCGGGCTGTTTTGGTGGAGCCTGCACAGCCTGACGGGCGCCGGCGCGCTCACACTCGAGGAGGCGCTGAGCATGGCGGCGCCCTCGGTCGAAGAGGAGCAGAAACGCTCCGTGCTGCGCGCCCTAAAAGACCTCGAGCTCGAAAAGAGCCTCGGAAAGATCAGCGACGAGGACTACCGCACGCTCTCGTCCAGCTACCGGCAGCAGGCCAAAGATCTGATTCGCGCGCTCGACGCTTCCACCGGACCACTCCGAGCCGAAATCGATCAGCTCGTTGCCGAGCGCATGAAGCAAAGTCCCGAAGGGCCCCGCAAGAAGAAAGCCAAACGCCTGCCCGAGCCCGTTCCCGCAGCAGCACCGGACGATCTCGCCAGCGCACCCGATGCGGCAGATGACGAGGAAACCGCTCCGGCCCCGAGCGCGGACGAGAGCGATCCGGCGCACGACGCTGTCAAAGAGACGAAGCCCGCCGCTGCCGTACGGGTCTGTCAGGCATGTGAAGTGCCGAACGACGTGGACGCGCGCTTCTGCAAACGCTGCGGCGCTGCATTCGAGGAACCGTGATGAGCCCCAGCGCCCGCCGCCTGCTCTCGAACCTCAGTGTGTCTGCATTCTTGCTGGGCGCCGTTCACGACGGCCACGCCCAGCAACCCGCGGCGCCCCGCGGCAGCGCAGCTCCGCTCGGTGCGAGCGCCAGCTCGGCTTTGCCGCCCGGACACCCTCCCTTGGCGGACGCAGGCGCCGCACGGGCCCCTGAGGGAAAGCAGCTACCAACCGGCCACCCGAGCGTCGATTCCGAGGAAGGCGACGGGCCCCCCGAACCGCCAGCCGATCGCTCGGCACCGGACCGGGAGCTGCCGCCGGGTACCGTGGAAGTGACGCTCGTCGACGGCCAGGAGCGCCCACAGCCCAACGTCGAAGTGCGCCTCGGAATCCTGCACCAGACCATCGCCGAAGGTGACGCCCGTGAGAACAAGGTTCTGCGCAGCGACGCACAGGGCAAGGTGCGTTTCGCAGGCCTCAAGAGCGCGAGCGACTACAGCTACCGGGTCAGCGTACCGCGCGGACCCGCCACTTACGCCTCGGCTTCATTTCAGCTGAAGCAAGACGCGGGGCAGGGCGTTCTCCTGCACTTATTTCCGGTCACGCGTGAGCTCAATTCCGCGCTGGTCGGCGTGCGCAGCATCGTGCTCATCGAGCCGCGCGATGACGTGTTCCAGTTCCAGGTGATGTTTCGCTTCTTCAACATCGGAAAGGTCACGTGGGTCCCTTCCGATCTGGTCCTGGATTTACCGGCGGAAGCCAAGGGTTTCACGGCCGAAGAGGGCATGAGCGACACGCGTTTCGTCGCGGAGGGCCCCGGTCGCGTGAAGCTTCACGGCACGTTCAAGCCGGGACAGCACGATACGCAGTTTCGCTTCCAGATGACCAATCACGGCGACGCGGACGTCAACTTCCGGGTCGAGCTTCCGCCGCACGTCGCCGACGCGCGCGTCGTCGCGCAGGCGGCGCCGGGCATGACCTTGCAGGTCGAAGGCTTCGATCCCGCGCAGCCCACGGTCGATGGCAACGGACAGCGCATGCTCTTCACGACCCGCCAGATGCGTCAGGGCGACGCTCAACTGCAGGAGCTCGGCATCAGCTTGATCGGCCTACCCACGCACGGTCCGGGTCGCTGGATCGCCGTGGCGCTCGCGGCGGGTATGGCCGTCGCCGGCATCGCCGCAGCACGCCGTGCCCCGGCGCAGCCGAAGAAACGCGCCCGCGAGGAGCTGGCAGCGGCCCGCGAGCTCCTCTTGGACGAGCTGGTCGCTCTCGAGCGCGCCCGCAGGAGCAAACAGATCGGGCCCGCCACCTACGACGCCGCCAAGCGCCGCCTGGTCGAAGCGCTGGCGCGTCTGGATCCGACCGCCGCGGGTGGCCAGCGTCCGGCGCGGAAGCGCTCACGCATCGAAGCTCCGGCACCCAGCGCGGGCTGAGAACACGGTCCTCGAGTTCGGGCTCCCCCCGTAACCTGCCCGTGCGCGAAGTGCCCGCGTGTAGAGCGTGAAACCCTGAACGCGGGCCTGCCGCTCGAGGCCCCCAGAAGCTCGATA